>JAQVOZ010000042.1 GCA_028702365.1 Candidatus Omnitrophota bacterium
TATACTGAAAGTAATAATCATCCAGCTTGTAAGTTTAAAGACCAAAGAAAAAATGTCTAAACGAAAAGGAACGGCAGTTCTTCTTTCGGATTTGATAAAAGAAGTCGGGAAAGATACCGCCAGATTTTATTATCTTACAAGAAAAAACTCCTCGCACCTGGATTTTGATATTGACCTTGCCAAGGCGACTTCCTTCGATAATCCGTTATATTATATCCAGTACAGTTGCGCGCGTATTGAAAGTATTTTTGAAAAAGCAGCAGGAAAAAAAATAGATTTAAAATACAGTGAATTTCTGCAGAGCGAAGAAGAATTATCATTGCTAAGAGCCCTGTTGCAGTTTTCTTATACCTTGGAAAAGGCTTGTTATTCCCTTGAGCCGGTATTTATAATTGAATATTTAAAAAGTATCGCGGCATTATTCCATAAGTTTTATGAAACAAACAGAGTGATAGGAGAAAATGAAGACGCTCAAACTGCGAGATTGAATCTCCTCGCGGCAACGCGAATAGTTTTGCATTGCGGATTAAATCTGCTTGGGATAACTCCCGTAAAAAAGATGTAATTTGGCAGATAACTGCTATAATTGATCTTAGACAATAAAAGAAATGAAACGCCGTATTTGGAAAATAAAAGAAGTTACTCCGCAAGCTAAGCTCTTAAGCCAAAAACACAATATATCCGTATACCTTGCCCAGATACTGCTTAACAGAAGTATTGAAGAAAAAGAACTTCCTGCCTTTTTAAGCCATAATATTGAATCTTTGCATTCGCCATTTCTTTTGCCTGATATCCAGAAAGCTATCCGGCGCATAGAAAAGGCGATAGAGGATAAAGAAAAGATTATTGTTGTGGGAGATTATGATGTCGACGGAGTTACTTCGCTTGCTATTTTTAATGAATTCGTTAAGGGCCACCAGAATTTATTTTCTTTTTACATTCCCCATCGCGTTAATGAAGGATATGGTTTAAATACAGATGTAATAGAGAAGGCAAAAAAAGATAATCAAACATTGCTTATTGCTTTTGACTGCGGCACAAATTCTTTAAAAGAAATAGAATTAGCACATTCTTACGGTATTGATGCAATAGTCATCGATCACCATCATCCTAAGGAAGGCCTGAACAAAGCATACGCATTTATAAATCCTAAACGCTCCGATTGCAATTACCCCTTTAAAGATTTAAGCGCCGGCGCGCTGGCGTTTAAATTTTTACAAGCACTTACTAAAAAAGATTGCAGTGAGGCTCTCGATTTGGTGGCATTATCTTTAGTTTGCGACGTAGTTCCCCTAAAAGGAGAAAACAGAATACTTTTAAAAGAAGGACTTAGAGTGCTACGCGTAAGCAAGCGTCCGGCAATTGAGGCGCTTTGTAAAGTAGCCAAAATAAGACAGGAAAACATAAGTACTTTCCATATAGGCTATATTCTTGGCCCCCGCATTAATGCATCCGGAAGGGTTGCCTCAGCGCACGATTCGCTACAAATGTTTTTAAGCGAAGACCGCGGAAATGTTTTAAACATTGCTTTGAAACTTCAGGAATACAATTTGAAGCGTAAGGCAATTGAAATGAATATACTGAAAGAAGCCGAACAGAAAATTGAACAGGATGCATCAAACGAGTACGCAATAGTTGTTTCGGGAGAGAATTGGCATTCAGGAGTGCTCGGGATAGTTGCTTCGCGCCTTGCCGATAAATATTACCGGCCTTCTTTTGTAATTTCTTTTGATGACATTTCAGGCCGCGGTTCAGCGCGCTCAATACACAGTGTTCATCTTATGGAAGCGCTGAAGGAGTGCGCAAGTTCTCTTTCCGGTTACGGTGGGCACAAAAAAGCAGCAGGTTTAGAAATTTTTAAAGAAGGATTAGAAGAGTTTAAACAGCGGATAAATACTTATATTAAAAATAACACAAAACCAATAGACCTTATCCCGATTCTTGATATAGATTTGAGATTGAATTTTAGTGACGTATCTATGGGGTTGATAGAGGAGTTGGAGCGCTTAGAGCCATTTGGAGAAGAAAATACAAAACCGATGTTTATAAGCTGTTCTATCTGCAAGAAGAACAAACCAAAAAGAATAAATAGTGGTTATTCTATCTGGTTAAGCGATGGGGAAAAAACTCTCGAAGGGGCAATTTACGATAAAGAAATACTTGAGGTAATAGAATACGCAGAGAATTTCGATATTGCTTATTCTTTAGATAAGAATAACTATCACAACGAGCCGCTACTTGTTATCAGGGACGTTCGCCTTTCTGGCAGCGAAATTTAATTTCCCGCTTTTTATGCACTTTGTGCACACAAGAACCTTTTTCATCTCTCCGTTTATGATAAGTTTCCTTTTCTGAAGATTAGGCAGGAATTTCCTTTTGGTGATACCTGTTGTTTTCTTTCCTACTCCGCCTTCTCTTTTGGCTTTACCGCGCCTGCGTATAGAATTACCGCCTATGGCTTTTTTGTTACAAATTTCGCAATGCCTGCTCATCGTTATGCTCCTTTTTAATATGGTATATTTTTTTGTTCAAAATTAGTATAACTATACTTATAAATCAGCTATTGTCAAGAAAAATCTCAGCTGTTGGCCTAAAAGTCTTGAAAATAAAGGGGTTTTAGCTACTTTTCTTGAATTTTTCGTAAAAGTATGTTATACAATAAATAGAAACCGAAAGCTCTTTAAAAACAGGCAATTATATTGATAAGGGCAAACTCCGGGAAATCGGGGGGCGCAAAGCTTAGAGAGCCTAAAGCCGTATGGCTATGGTAGTCAGCTGCCGATATAGTAAAAAAGAATTTCAAAACCCATAGTCATTTAAAACTATGGGTTTTTTATTTTAGACACAGATATTCACAGGTGATTTTATCTGTGGGTATCTGTGTGTTTAAGGAGGAGGTGTGTTATGTTAAAGAAGACCGTGGCCCTTTTGCTTGTGAGTTTCATGGCGATATCTGTAGTAGCGCTTGCTGAAGAAAACAATGCGCTTAACAAATTAGGCAGAGGTTTAGCTAATGCAGTTACCGGTATAGTAGAGGTTCCTAAGCAAATATACCTTGTTTCAAAAGAGAGAGAGCCTGTCACAGGTATAACCTATGGTACGGCGAAAGGTATATGCTACGGGTTATTGCGTACAGGGGCAGGAGTTTATGATTCAGTAACATTCGCAATACCTCCTTACGATAAACCTATTATGGAACCTGAATATGCATTTGAGGGTTGGCAGCCCGCATCTGCAGAAAAGTAGATAATATCTGAGATTGTAGGGGAAAAGGGTGTAAGTTGCAATAAAATTTACACCCTTTTATTTTTTATATTTACAGTTGGCCCAAAAAAATCAAGGCCTGCATTTTGGGTTAAAGTGCTTTGTACGCTTCGTCTATCCTTTGCAGCAATTTGCGGTTTTCAATCTTGGCGGCAAGCGCTTTTGCTTTTTTTAAATAAGAAGCAGCCTTTTTCTTGTCAGCAGTGCTTATGTAAACCATCGCGATATTGTAATAAATTTTTGGATTATCTTTTTCAAGGTTCAAAGCTTTACGTAAAGCGCTAAGTGCTTCGTCGTATTTTTTCAACTCTCCAAATATTGCCCCCATATTCATATAAGCTTTTACGTTTTGCGGATTTAATTTTACTGTCTTATCGAAACAATTAAGCGCTTCATCGAAATTCCTTGAGTTCGTATATACAACTCCCAGCCTGTAATAGTTTTCCTGGTTATCCGGATTTAACAGGATGCTTACTTTAAAAAGAGCTATTGCTTCTTCATTCCTTTTATTTTCAAAGGACAATGAACCTTCCTGCAGAAGTATTTGCGCAAGTTTTTTATCTTCTTTATGATTTTTTATTATTGAAAAAAGAGTTTCATCGCAGCTACGCACAATATCTTTACGGTCTTGTTCTCTAAAAATTACTCTCGCCTTTAAAATATCTATAAGGGCAGCGCCTTCTTTGCCCTGCCTTAGATACAGTATACCGCAATTCAACAAAGCATCGCTAAGTTCGGGGTTTAAGGAAAGTGCTTTGTTATAATAATCGATAGCTTCCCGGTATTTCGATAATTTTTGAAAACAAGAACCCAGGTTACAAAATATAACATCCTGTTTTGTTTCATCCGTAAGCTTTAGTGATTTTTCGAGAATCGTTACCGCTTTTTCAAAATTTTTACGTTTCATTGAAATAGCCGCTATATTTATGTAGCTGTCTGGCCTTTCCGGCATAAGTTTTTGGGCTTTATAAAATAAATATTTTGCTTTGCTCAGCTTATTCTGCTCAAAATAATATAAACCCTGGTCTATGCAGTCCTTATATGAAATATCCGGATTTGTTCCAGGGGTGTCGCTGTCGGTTTTGGCAGCCAGTTCTTTGGTTTGCGCTATCGCGGTATTTATAAAAATAATATGTAAGCCAAAAACAAGTAAAATAAATTTTGCATTTCGCATGTTTTACAGGTTTTATCTATGGACCAGTCCCGCTTGGATGGGACGGTTCAGGGTTTCCTACTACAGTACAAGACTTTAGGGCTTTATATTTCCTGCCTCAGTTGTTTTTCCGCATCTATGACATCGCGGTTTGTTCTGGTAAGGCAATGCGCCATTTTATTTTTAAGGCCTTCGCTGATGATTTTGGAAGAACGAATTTCTTTTATTACCTGGATACTCATTCTGAAATACCGGACAATCTCGCCTTCATCTATTTCGCAAAATTTATTCAATTTAGTAAAACTTGCGCCTTCGAACCAGGCTTGGGCAGCTTCGCTTAAATTAAAATAAAACTTTTTGCTTAAAGGATAAATCCGAAAACTTCTTTCCTGTTTATGGATACCCGCGATAAACCTGTTTAATTCGTTTTTAAGCCTTTTAACCCTTTTATTTAAGTGGGGTTTTCTTTCTCCTTTACGCGGTTCATAAGTAAGTGCGTTAATTACCATAAAAAGGCTCGCTTCATCAAGCGAATCAAGAAATCCCGTATCAAAGAGCTCTCCTATTTGCAATTCAAAGCTATAAACCTTGGAAGCCAAATCCGCTTTCCAGCTTATGCCGCCTTCGATTATATAATTTAAGCTTTTCAGTAATGAAACTTTTCTTTTAAGTAAGCCCAGTACTTCTTTTTTTTCAAAAGAATCAGCCTGGCAGAAATGAAATGATTGGGGATAAATATCGAAAATTTTATCGCCCATTATTTTATATAGATTCAGTATTGTAGCATAACAGGAATTAAGCTGGCTCTCAATTGGTTCATAATTGCCGTAAATTACATCGGAAAGTGCGGCCAAGTCTATGTGGCAGGGATTTATTTTCATAAAGACATTGCCTTCTTTGTCTATCCCGCGCCTTCCAGCTCGGCCTGCCATCTGGTAGAAGTCGCGCGTTTTTAAATAGCCGTGGTATCTTCCGTAAAATTTGGATAATGCGTCAAACACAACTGTTCTTGCCGGCATATTTATTCCAAGCGCAAAGGTTTCTGTTGTAAAAATAAGTTTTATAAGCCCGGTTGTAAAAAGCTGTTCAATTATTTCTTTTAGAGTAGGTAACAGCCCCGCATGATGGTAGGCAATACCTTTTTTGATTAAAGGATATAAAAAACTTATATGAGGAGAAGATGATATGTCAAACTTAGCTACAAGCTCATTGAATAGCTTGGTTATTCTTCCTTGCTCATCGGGGTTAAGAAAATTAAAATAGGCTACTTCCTGCGCCAAATCTTCACAGCGCCTGCGCGAGAATGAAAAATACAGAGCAGGCAGCGCATTATTTTTTCTTAAGTATTCGATAAGGGTGTTCATCCTGTTTGCTTTTACCTGAAGGTATTGATGGTGCGCTTCGCGGTCATTTATTTTTTCTTTGAGGAAATTTGATTCTTTTAGGGCGTTTAAATTAGCAAAAAATGCATTATTACATTGAAAGAAAAAATGTAACGGCACCGGCCGCACCTTTTCTTTAACCGCCATAAGCGGGAATTTATGGACTTTTTTAAACCATTCAACGAATTGGTCGATATTTGGTATGGTTGCGGAAAGCGCCAGCATTTTCATATGGGGCGGAAGCAGTATTATTGCCTCTTCCCATACAGTGCCTCTTTCTATGTCGGCAAGATAATGAATTTCATCAAAGATTAACCATTCCCGGTGCTGAAATTCTTCAGGGTCAACCAGGATTGCGTTACGGAATATCTCGGTTGTCATAATCAAGATTGGCGCATCTCTGTTTATGCTTACATCGCCGGTAAGAATTCCCACCTGGCCCGGGTATTTTTTAGAAAAATCGCGGTATTTTTGGTTGGAAAGCGCTTTTATCGGGGCAGTATAGATTACGCCTTTATTGTTTTCCATGCAGTCATTGATTATGTATTCGGCAATAAGAGTTTTTCCTGCGCCTGTCGGCGCACTCACGATTACGGAATTGCCGCCTTTTGCATAATCTATAGCTTCCTGCTGGAATTTGTCTAACTGGAAAGAATGTTCCATAGTCATAAAAAATTAAACTGATAATATTATACCAGAAATCTTCAAATAATCTTTAGAAATGAATTGATGATATAAGATTATTTGTTAAACAAGACCGATATTATGTTTTTAGCAAGCCTTATGCTGTGTTTAATAATTCTTTTGTTGGACAGAATCGTTGGATGCCACCATTGAGGTTCGTTGGTGCAGAAGCAATTATTGGATATTTCTTTTCTGATTTTGTCTGCTTGATTGGAATTCCATATTTTTTTAAAATCATAGTTATGTTCTCGCAGGCTGCCGAAAGATTCCGTATGCTCGCAGGCCCCGATTAAGCCTTCATTGTCAATAAAGGCACCTGCGATACCGGCATAACATGCGCTCTGGCGTTTATTTTGAGTTATAATTCTGTATATATAGTCATACATCATAATTGTTCCGATTTTAATTGAAATATCGGTTTCAAATTTCCCTTTTAACATATCTGCCGCGTAAAGTTTAGTCCACTCTTTATAAATATTTAATTTTAAATCACGCTTGCAATCGGGGTCCCTAGGTACATCTCTTACCAGCAGCTGTGCTAAACAATCCGGCCGGGGTTTTAGATTGCTAAGGTATCTATAAATCTCAAATATTTTATCCTGATTAAAAGCGGAGAACACAGTGTTAATTCCGACCTTAAGATTTTTGTATTTATTTTTTAAGCTCATTAATGATTGATAAGTTGCAATTGCCTGCTTGAAAGCTCCATTGGTGTTACGGATTTTGTCATGCTCGTCAGAAATACCGTCAATTGAAACCTTAACGATTAAATGAACATTCGAGGAGCATTCTAAAAAGTTTTCTATTGTTACGATTGTGCTGTCTGTCAATTGCCCATTAGTAGAAATGTTAATTGTTTTTGGTTTGGAGAATTCATAAATACCTTGCAATATTTCACAAAAATCTTTTCTAAGAAAAGGCTCTCCACCGGATAAATAAAGATAGTCAAGCGGCCCTAAACTATAGAAAATTTGTTTTATTTCATCAACATTCAGGTCTTTCTTTCTGCTATTGCCTATTGCCCCTTTCGGGTTAGTGTCGAACCAATTAAAGCAATGTTTGCAGCGGCAGACGCATTGGTTGGTAACCAGAAAAGAAATTATACGGGGAGGATTTTTGTGGGTATATTTTTTTATTTCCACTCGAGGATTATGTTTGATGAAACTAATGCAGCTTATTGATTTTCTTTTGAATATTTTTCAATAACTTCTAAAATCTTGTAAGCCTCTGCCTTACCGGCATCGCTTGTCCCAACGCGCACAGCTATTCTTGATTCATTATCGCTGATTTTAAAAATCTCTATATACATAGTTTTTTCGTTGGTATATTTTCCTTTTACTACCGCAACATCCGGTTTAATAACTGCTTCCTCAAATTTTAGGTTTAAACAAACCAGCGCCTTTTTTACAATTTCCAATGCTTTTATGTAAGAAACATTAAAATCCTGCTTTGCTTTCTGGGTTTCTCTTAAGCTTGCGGCAACAAAGATGCAGCCGGAAAAATTTAAGCAGCTCATTCCAAGAACAATAATTAATATTAACTTTTTAAACATAACCAAAATTCGTTTTAGAAATTTAAAAAAATTAAAACTGCCGCAGGAGTTAGTTGTATGTGGTGTTCGCCATAAGGCGAACCTTCTTTTGCCACATCCAACGTTAGAAACAAACAATCTTAAATCCCCCAAAGGCACTAAGAACTTTTTGGCAAATATAAAAACTGCCGGAGGAGGGAGTTGAACCCACACCCCCTTGCGGAGACGGGATTTTGAGTCCCGCGCGTCTGCCAGTTTCACCACTCCGGCATAATGGCAGAGGGCAAATCATTAAGTAGGGTAAAATCTTAACATCACAGGATTTCTTTGTCAACCCATTCAAATCCTTCAAAATTGCCTAATGGCGGGCCCCAATACGTCAATTGACAACTTCTTTGCATAATGATATGATTTTTCACGTTGTTGTGACTTGGTTTTTTGGGGCCGTAGTGCAGCGGGAGCACGCAACACTGGCAGTGTTGAGGTCGAGGGTTCAAATCCCTCCGGCTCCATTTATTTAGGTTACGAATGTTACGAAGGTTAAGTAGGTTACGAATGTTACAATAAAATAAGCGTCTTAATGGTAACCTTCGCAACATTAACAATTTTATATTATGAAAGTTTATTTAGCGGGATTTAACGTAGATACAACGGTTTTGAAAGAATTAGAGCTAGCTGCGGGAAAAAGAGCAGATTTAACCCCGGAAGTAATTTCTGCCGCTTACGCGCGTATAAGCAGAGATCCCCGCCCCATAAACGAAATCAGAGTTGAATCCAGAAAGGAAGTCGAACGCAGCCGTAAATCCAACCAAACTATCATTTTCAAAATGGGCCATCACTCCGTTGCGGAGCACGCTGTATTTAATTTCGATATTTTAGGGCTGTCGCGTTTTGCAATGGAGGAAGCGGAAAAATTCAGGCTTTGCTCGTATACGGAAAAATCGCAGCGTTATATTACTCTTGATAAAGATTTTGTCGTACCCGAAGAAATAAAAAAAACACATTTTGAAAAACCATTTCTAAAAATGGTGCAGCTTCAGAACGAAGCCTATTTTAAGCTTTTTGAAAAATTAAAAGATTATGTATTTAAGAAACACGATAAATTAGCGGCAGATCCAAAGAAGCACAATTTGCTCGAAGGCTGGGCAAAGGAAGATGCGCGTTATATTACCTCGCTCGCTACAGAGTCGCAAGTAGGCATAACCGTTAATGCGCGTATTTTAGAACTTATGCTGCGCAGGTTCGCTTCGTGCCCATTAGCCGAAGTAAAAAACT
>JAQVOZ010000043.1 GCA_028702365.1 Candidatus Omnitrophota bacterium
TTGTCTGTAAAATGTTTTTCAATCACGCATGCGCCGAGCGTAACTGCACCCAAAGGAACCACGCTGCCGGGCGTATGATCGGAATAACCGACTAAGACGTTAAATATTTCGCCCAGCGATTTCATGGCTTTAATATTGGCATTTTCAAAATGTGACGGATAATTTGTAACACATTGTAAAAGCACAATGTCTTTATTTCCCGTTGAACGTATGGCACGAAGCGCTTCGTCGATTTCAGCGATAGTACTTGCACCGCAGCCTAAAATAATCGGCTTTTTCTTGCGTGCTATATACCTTAACATCTCAAGCCAGGTTATATCGCCTGAGCCTATTTTGAAAGCAACAACCTCCAGTTTATCCAGGATGTCCACTGCTTCTTTATCGTACGGGGAAGAAAAGAAATGAATACCTTTTGATTGCGCATACCGGAAAAGTTCTCCGTGCCATTTTCTGGGAAACTCGGCATCCTTATATACGCTATATACGGGCTTCTTCCATTTGGCCTGGAACCCTGCCTTCAATCCTTCGAAACCTTTCTTTGAAACAATCTTATCCGCGAGGAACGATTGAAACTTTGCCGCATCCGCCCCGCAATCTTTGGCAAGATCAATTAGTTTCTTGGCGCGCTTAAGGCTTCCATCGAAATTAGACCCTATTTCCGCTATGATATACGCTGGTTCTCCCGGGCCTATCCACCGTTTACCCAATTTTATTTTTTCCATTTTTGGCACCTCCGTAAAATATAATTTTAATGATCGCTTTAAATATTTTCCAGTTAGCTTTGACTGCCCTTCCGAATCTTGGAATATCTTTTCTCCTGTTAAGGTCAATATTTATCTGAACAATCCTGTAGCCTGCGCTGGCTGCATTAAACAGAAGCTCTGTTCCGATAGAAGAAATCCTGTCAAAATACCCTATATCTTTATATACGTTTATACTATATGCCTTAAGGCCGCAAAGCGGGTCGCAAACGCCTAACTTCCTTTTAGCTACAAAAGCGAAAAGATGCTCTGTTGTGCGCGAACGAAAAGGCCTTATGCCAACCACGACATCAGCCTTACCGGAAATTATCGGCTCAATGATTGCCGGTATGTCTTTAGGATTGTGCTGCCCGTCGGCATCAAACGTTAAAACAACCGAAGCCCCTCTATCTGCCGCTATCTTAAAACCGTTATCTATACTTTTATCATAGCCTTGATTTTTGCAATTGGTAACAACAACTGCTCCTTCCTGCTTAGCAATAAATGCGGTTTTATCGAAAGACGCGTCATCGATTAAAATTACTTCATCGCAATATTGCTTAACGCCCCTTATAACTTTTGCAATAGTTTTCTCTTCGTCAAGCGCGGGTATAACTGCAATGACCTTTTTTTTATTCATTTTTTAGTTTTCCCACGTATCCGTTTTCTTCCAGGGCCTTCATTTCTCTAAGCCCTTCGCTAATATTCGGCAGGCGATGACGTAAAATTTTTTCCGCCTTGGACGCATCTAATGATAAATTTTTTGGGCGGGGGGCTTTAAAATTATGAGCGGAAACGCTTACCGGATTTATCAGATTTTTATTGATGCCGAAAACTTCCGCCAGCGCATACGCAAAATCAAGCTTACTGCAGGATTGGCTTGCAGCAACATGCAAAATGCCGTTATATTTTTTTTCTTCTAACTCAAATAAAATTCCGGCAAGGCAATTAACCAATATCGGAGAAAAATAAACATCTTTAAAGGCCGGTAATTTTCTGGAATTTCTCAATTCGCCGAGCATCCATTCGGCAAGGCTTAATTTTCCCAACTTGTTCCATCCGTAAATATTAGTCCTGACTATACAGGCTTGCGGATACAAAGATAGGATTTCTCTTTCAGCTTCAAGTTTTGTTTTTCCGTATATATTTATAGGGCCTGTTGTATCTTCTTCTTTATAATTGCCTTTTTGGCCGTCGAAAACATTATCTGTTGAAATATGTATGAGATATGCCCCTATATCCCGGGCTGCTTCTGCTATGTTAATACTTAGCATGACATTATTTCTATAGGCCTCGGCAGGATGCTCCTGGCAATAATCTATGTTCGTTAAAGCAGAGCAGTTGATTATAAAATCAGGTTTTATATTTTTTATCCGGCTGATATTTTGTTTATCGGCAAGGTCAGCTTGTAAAAAGCTGGCTCCTTTCATGCTAACCTTATTGCTATTGTAGGTCGCATGAACATTGAACTTTGAAACGGCAATCTTTACTATATTACTTCCGAGAAGCCCGCTGCCTCCGGTAATCAAAATATTTTTCATATCTAAAAAATCCCCGCTTTTAAAATTATGCAAATTCTATGCCAGCCTTTTAAAACCACTGTGGCACACTGGCCCTTTTAAATGCTTTTTGAGATTGCCTTTCTTAATTGCGCTCGCCAGGAACCTGAATGCCGCATCAACAGCTTTAAGGTAGGCTTTAATATGCTTATCTTTATGCGCATAGGAGGCGTAAAAAGAGTCGGTAGCCAAAAACCCCTCTTTCAGCATAAGCTGAGTAAACAGTGTTTTGGCTGCTAACCGGCCATCGTAATCAAAATTGAAATGGCTTAGGGCGGGCGTACCGGAAACGGTTATTTCCAGATGATTTTTTCCGGCGGATTGCTTCCAGCCTGACTGAACCTCACTGCCGATTTCAGAAAGGTATGCTGCTACTTTTTTGTCTTTTAATTTTTTTATCGTAGCCAACGCAGCTGCCGGGCCAATCCTTTCTGTCCAATACGTACTGCTGATAAAAGTATCCTGAGCGATATTCATAACATCGTTCTTTCCAATTATTGCAGCCATGGGGTAGCCGTTACTGATTCCTTTTGCAAATACCGCGATATCCGGATAAACATTAAAAAGTAAATGGGCAGCGCCGAGTGTGAGGCGCCAACCTGCACTGACTTCGTCAAATATCAAAATTAAACCGAGTTTTTTTGTTACCTTTCTTACCGTCTCAAGAAAACCCGGATTCGGATAATAATTCCTTATAGGTTCCATCACTACTGCGGCAATATTATTATTATATTTTTCAATTAATTCCAAAAATGCTTTTGTGTCATTATAAGCAAAGGGGAAAGCGGTTCCTCTTAATCCCCTGGGAACTCCTCTGGGCGCAAGGCCCGTTAACAGATGGCCATCTAAACTTTTGTTACTGGCAAGATTTGCGCAAAGGTACCAATCATGCCAGCCATGGTAGCCGCAGAAAAGAACAATATCTTTCTGCCTCTTAGCCCTTGCAATCCTTACTGCAACAGCCATGGCTTCTCCACCGCATCTGGCATATCTTGCCATATTAGCCCAGGGATGAATTTTAAATAACAAATCAGCGAGCTCCACTTCTTCGGGGCAGTTAAGCGTTGCCATAGAGCCTTTCTCTATCGCTTTTCTGACGGCGCAATCAACATCCTTATCTGCATAGCCTAAAATGCAGGCTCCAATACCCATATAACTCATGTCTATATATTTGTTATTATCAATGTCCCAAATTTCACAACCCTTTGCTTTTTTGTAATAGGCTGGCCAAAAACCAGGAAGATGCATCTCCGGCCTTTTTGACAAAAGCTGCGTTGCTCCAGGAATCATTTTTTTGGCCTTTTTATAGAGTTGTTGTGTTCTATTCATAATTTCCTCTTACACAAAACGATTTTATCCTCCCGTAAAGATTTTAAATACCCTTCATTCCTTAAAATACTATTATTTATGGCTTCATACTCCGGGTGGCCGGCTAATAACTTTAGAATTTCTTTCATTCCGAAATAATTATTTTTCTTATAAAGTTTTTTATATATCAGCCTTAGAAATTTATAATCTGCTTTTTCATCGAGGGTCCATCTTTTTTTGGAAAAATCATGCGGATATTGCAACATGCTTTGCTTGAATAATTCTTGGTGTTTTTTTAGGTAAGGTGTGACATGTTCACGTTCAGAAGCGAGGATAGCTTCCCGCCATGCCTTTTGCAATGACTTAAAGGTAAATACCTCAACAACAATCCCATCAGGGAAATTATCTGCTGTTCTTGTATAGTCATTCTCTTCATCCAAATGTAATTTTATAACTTTATCAATAATTAAAGAGTCCGATACCGGGCAGTCGGCAGTTATTCTTACGATATGCTTGGCCTTAAGAAGCCTGGCTGACTGGTAGTATCTGTCTAAAACATCATTTTTAGAACCACGATAAAACTTTATTCCTGTTTTTTTACATAATGCAGTTATTTTCGAATCTCCTTTAAGTATAGTTGTAGCAACCATTACCTCATCAACCAATTCGCTTCTCTTGACTCTTTCAATAACGTGTTCTAAAACGGTTTTGCCTTCCAGATTTAACAAAACCTTGCCAGGCAAACGCGTCGAGCCGGTTCGAGCCTGAATAACGGCAACTACCCGGGATTTTCGCCTATCGGCTCTTAATTTTTCCCAACAAGCAGGAACTATTAATTTTTCATTTCTTAAGTTAAGGCTATTGAGGGCAGGGTAAAATTTTCTAAACTGCGCATGGAAATGCGATGCTTGAGATATATAATCATTTAGCTGCGTTAAGCTATCGATGCCGATAACAATCCGGTTAATATATTTATTAAAGGAAACAAAGTTAAAGCATAGGTCAGAAAGCGGAATTTTTGATTTTTCTGAAATTAAATGCAGCTTTTCAATATTTTTTCTTAACGGCTGGAAATTCTTACCTAACTCCGATGGTTTTTTAAAAACCAAACCCTGCAGAAAAATTGAGCGCGCATGGATTTCTATCTTACGTTTATGAATGCCGGCAAAATAATGTTCAAACCGCCTGTCAAAAACGTTAAAAGGAAGCTGTATCAAATCTACGGCGCAGCCGGATTCTAAAATAGCTTCAAACTCCGAAGGAAAATTTAACGAAAAACCTATTTTGGCTATTTTGCCTTTTTCTTTTAACTTTGCCAATTCCTCATAGACCTTTTTATCTTTTTTGTAACTTTCAAAATTATGTATTAAATAGCCCTCTAACGATGAGGCATTAAGATTTGACAAAGAGCTATAAAATAAATCTTTAACCTCTGTGTGGCTGCAAGCCGGCAGTTTGGATATAATTTTGATTTTCTTTCCATAAATTTTTACAAAATCACCTATTACTTTTTCACTTTCAGCGTAATTATAAGCCGTATCAAAAGTATCTATGCCTGACTTAATTGCTTTATTCAATATTTCAAATACTTCTTCGTGAGGAATTTTTCCTCTTTTATTGCTAATACCGTAATCCAGGCCAAACTGGGCTGTACCCAAAATAACTTTATTCATTTATAAAAATTTTTATTACAATTATCTCAATCGCAGCCTTGTATCATTTTTTGCAAAGCACCCGCTGAAAGCCACTCAGTGTTATTGTCACTTCTATATCCATCGAAAGAATCAGGAAGTGTTTTTTTCAAAAATCTGTGATTTTTACCAAAAACCACTCCAGGGCAAGTTATAAACCTGTCTTTTCTTTCTTCGGTATACCTGGCATCATCAGCAGTGATAAGAACTTCGTGCAGTTTCTCGCCTGGCCTTATGCCGGTAATTTTTATCTTACATTTGGGAGCTATTGCTTTAGCTAAGTCCAAAATCTTCATACTCGGAATTTTAGGAATAAATATTTCTCCGCCTTGCATATCTTCAAGACAGCTAATTACAAAATCCGCACCCTGTTTAAGTGTTATCCAAAAGCGCGTCATGCGTTTATCAGTAATAGGAATTTCTCCGCTCTTTATACATTCTTTAAAAAACGGAACAACACTTCCCCGCGAACCAAGCACATTGCCATAGCGCACTACGCTAAACCTGGTTCCGTGAGGAGAATAATTGTTGGCGGCGATAAACATTTTTTCGGCACATAACTTGGTGGCGCCGTAAAGATTAATCGGATTGGCGGCTTTATCGGTGCTTAAAGCAATTACTTTCTCAACATTATTGTCGATTGCTATGTTGATAACATTTTCTGCTCCTATGATATTGGTTTTAACTACTTCGAAAGGATTATATTCGGCGGTAGGAACAATCTTCAGCGCTGCAGCATGGATAATAATATTAACGCCGTTAAAAGCACGGTGCAATCTGTCCGGGTCACGTATATCACCGATAAAATAGCGGACGTTATCGCCGTTAATATTTTTACTCATTTCATACTGCTTCATTTCATCGCGGCTGAAAATAATTACTTTTTTTGGTTTATGCCGTGAAAGCAGCATTTCGGTAAATTTTTTGCCGAAAGAGCCCGTACCTCCGGTAATAAGAATTGTCTTTTCTTTAAAAATATCTTTCATGTTTATTCTCCTTTTTTAAACACGGACTGCTACGAACTTGATACGAATTACCACGAATTTATTTGTGGATATTCGTCCTTAATTCGTGGTCATTTGTGGTTAATATTTAATCAACACCTTCATGCAGCCACTGCCTGCCTTTATTATAGGCCTTACCCACTTCATCCTCCAGCCTTGGGGAAAGCAAGCGCAATAACTCTTTGCCTAAGATACGGTATTGTTTACCTACTTTTGCTGTACGAATGATGCCTTTTTTGATAAGCCGCATAGTTGTTGAAGGGCTTATTTTAAGCAGTTTTTGGGCCTCTTCGGTGGTGTAGACTTCGTTTGGCTTTATTTCCATAATGCACCTCTTTTTGAGGAATTATACACACCTTAGCCAAAAAGTCAATAGTAGTCATTAGTAGTCAATAGTGGTCATAGCAAGGATAAGCGGGGCTATTTTTGACTTAAATCATAAATGAATATGGAGCAGCCGGCTTTTGCCGTTGGTTTATACGCTTTAACCCAATTTATAGAATCAATAAATTGGGCGCTGATTGCATAGATTGCTTTTTTTGGCACCTCCATCTCTGCCTTAGTAATCTTTTTGTAATTTATGCCATAAAATTCCGGGTTATCCTCTCCGAAATAAAGAAGAGTTATTTCGTTTATCTTATTTTTCTTAACGTATTTTGCAAGTGCCGGTAAATCTTGTCCCCAATCTAAATTTGAATCCCTTAAATATTTCCAGCCATTATCCGGGCCGCCTACAAATTCATTAAAATAGGAAAGATAGTTTGGCCAAGCAAGCAATGCTACAATCACAATCCAGGCTCCCAGCAAAAAAGCCATGCCGCATTTAGCAAGGCTCAGCCTAGAGGCCATCAGGCGGGAAATAAATATGCAGCCTAAAAGATATACCGGTAAAATATAGCGGATTCCTATCTGAAGTTTGCTAAAAGACGCTGCAGCAAAGATTAAAATTCCCGGAATTACTATATAAAGCTCGTCCCTGTTTAAAGGCTTCCTGCGTAATGAAAATAACGAAAAACAAAATAATGCCAGCATGGGCAATGAAGTTTTTATAAGAAACGCCATAAAATAATACCAGCGATTTCCATATTGAGACCAGTTTCCCCAAAAAAATGTGTTATGCCCTTCTTTGGTATGTTCTGCTACCCCAAAAATACCCGTAATATATGTTGTAAGGGGTAATTTTACATCTCTAAGTAGACGCCCTGTCCTTTGCCTGTTCCAATCAGGAACAAAGTGACTGATTGTTTTTTGGGTAAAATTTATTTTTTTCTCCTGATTTACTGTTTGGGAAAGAAAAGATTTCATATTGAATCCATACCCTGCCCAAATAACGATAACTGATAATACAAATACGAGAATAGTTTTTGAAAATATGCGTTTAACCGGTGCTGGCTTTTTGAAATACTCAATAAAAATCAAAAACAAAAATGCCGGATAAAGCAAAAGTGCGGTATATTTTGTAAGCTGGGCAAGCCCAAGCGAGATTGATACGAATAATATATTTTTTGGGGCAGGATTTTTGGAAAATTTCCAGAATGAAAAGATTGAAAGCAACGAGAAACAGGCAAAAGTCATATCTGTCGTTGCCAGGCTTGACTGCGCTATAACCTCAGGAGTAAAACAGAAAATGAAAAGCGCGGATAAACCTGCCCTAGCTCCATAAAAAGCATAAGCCATTTTATAAACCAAAAATCCCGCAAAAATTCCAATAAACACAATCATCAGCCGGCTTAAAAATAGTATTGCGCGGAATTTATCGCGATTATACTCGAAAAAAAACTTATGAGAAAATTTAGGCGCATCAGCTTCCTGCCAATTTACATCATTAAACGAACTTTTTAGAGTCATAAAATTCAGCGGAAAAGCCATTATGTAACGGGGTAGCGGCGGATTGTAAGGATTAAGGCGGAAATCAAAGGTTTTAAAATAACTATAACCTACTGCTATATGATGAGCGATTTCATCACAGGTTCCGGATTTCTGCATCATACCGGAAATGGATAAGCAAGCAAAAATTAAAAGTAATAATGTAACAAAAAAAATCCTCATTTTTCACTTAAATTGTACGGCCTATATTCAAATATGACATTGTGCTTTCCGGCACATAACTTTACAGCCTGTATAACATCTTTTACTTTAAGAATCGGCACACGCACCCCATCTACACAAGCTGTCCATCCTGGATAATTATTTTCTGAAAATACCAAGAAGCCGCCGATATCGCTTGAAAGCTCAACCTCACAAAAACCATCTTTATAATTAAGAACATCTAAATATCGTGTTTTACCGGGCTTTATATAGGAATCAGAGATATCGGCAGTAAAAAATATTCTTGGCAGGCAAGCTTTTAGTTTATAGAGCCAAATTCCATCTTCAAAAATAACCTTTTCAATAAAATCAAAATTAAGCTCCTCGCTTGCTATTATATATTTTACATTCAGTACCCTGAGTAATTCCTGCTTATCCCCTATCGATTGTTTTTCCGGATAAATCACCCCCAGGGAGTTATCAATTACCTCCAAAGAAGAAAGTGACTCTTTATAACTTTGCTGAACCAATGGAGAGTAAGAAGCAATTGTCTCAACGTCAACAAGAATATTAGCGCAAGGCCTTATCCACCAAGGCATATTTTTACTCGCCAACGCAAACGGCATTATTCTAAAAGTATCCTTATCGAATTTTATAATATCTAAGATTTTATTATGTGTTATTTTAAGGCTGCTAAATGGTTTTATGTTTCCCCTAAAACCAGTGCCATAGAAACTAAAAATAAAGAGATCAAACAATATGCCTGCCATGAAAAAAACTCGATAAAACCTGGCTGCATCTTTATGCCTAATCAGATATACACTTAAAAATACGGCTAAAACGCACAAGGATAAAGAAATCAAAACAAAACCATTCGACAAAGAAGTAATGCTGACAAGCTGGTTATAAAGAGCGTCGATTTTAGAAAAATAAGTCTGAAGGCCGTAGCGG
>JAQVOZ010000044.1 GCA_028702365.1 Candidatus Omnitrophota bacterium
ATCAAGTATATTATCATCAAGATTATTAAATTCGCATAATTTTGCTTTTAGGCTTCCTGAGGGCTGCGCTACCAAAAGCGCCATAATATCCGCATATCTCTCTAAATATAAAGAACGGTATCCCTCAGGAGTCATAATTCCATAAATCATGTTGCTTTCCGGACGAAGGAATGTATTGGTATATACGGGAAGGGGATTTTTTTCATCATTGTTTCTTAAATGCAGCATAGGCATTACTCTAAATATACCCGGCTGCTCTTTTATAAAACTGGCCGAGGGGTACGGTACGACTACTTCTTCGTAACGCTGAGCTGACACTTTAAAATTACAATGGAGATCGACAAAGATTAAAACTAAAACTAAAATTATAAAAATATTTTTTTGTATTTTGTTCTTCAGGTAAAAAGATAAAAGCAGTAAAGAAATAACTAAAAAAATGGTAGGTAAGATAAAATAAATGTTGTTGGGCGCGGCCCAGGAATTAAGAAATACAATAAATTGCTGTAAACGGTTATGATAAAAATCTGGAGATGCTTGATAGAATGACTGTTTTACTATTTTGGGAAATATTTCTGCGATTAAAAATGATAATATATTTTTGCTGAAAAATGTTAGGATTATCTGGATTATCGTTCTGGTCAAAATCAAAAAAAACGAAAATACCCATAAAAAATTTATTACTTTTTCTATTGCTGGTATATCATACATTTTTTTCAGCAAGCTATCGACAGAAATAGCCGCCAAAACTACCATGCTAAAATTATAAATAATATAGCTTCTATCTATCAATGGTATTTTGCTCAAAAAAGGTATATATCTAATAGCTATATACAATACTGAATTCAACATTACATAAAACAATACAATAAAAATAGAGCAGCTGAAAAATTTTTCATTATAATTTTTATTCTTTTTTACAATTGTAAACAGAGCCAAAAGCAAAACAAGCACTCCGACATATGGCCCATTTATAAATTTAACGTGCTCCGGTCCAAATAAAAAAGCACTAATACCATTTAGTATAATGCCCGGGAAAAAATTCAAGTCCTGGCTTATGGAACTAAAATAAAAATTTGGATATATCAAATTAACGAGATGCGTAGGCAGAAGCATACACGAAAAGGTACCCATTGAACCACGATGCGAAAGCTTTGCCATTTCTAACATCGGAATAATCCTTAAAGCAGATAATCCACAGGCAATTAGGAAAGGCAAAAAAGCTATAATTAAATTTCGCAAGAATCTGCTTACCGAAATATTTTTTTCTTTGCGCATAAGTGAAGTTAAGATATAAACATATATAAATACATAAAGGTACATTACAAACTGCGGGTTAGCATTAAGAAAATACAGCGAAAGAACTACGGCCAGTATAAATAACCACAATAATTTTTTATTATTAAGCCATTCATTTGTTATAATGAATGCCAAAGGTAAAAATGCCGGCGACGCGTCTATTGTGTCTGGCATAATAAACATAAAGATTATTCCGCCCAAAAAAGAAGCTATATTAGAAACTTTTAATTGCTTTCTTAAGAAATAAAACGTCAACCATCCCGACAATACTGCAGAAATAAACAATTTTAAATTCCATGCAGCATTTGTATTTAAGAAAATAAGGAATAAGTTGGATATGCTAAAATTGCTTACGGATTCAAGGTGATACGGATGGCCACATAAAACTAAAGGATTCCAAAACGGAAGAATTCCTTGCTCTATGCAGGTTCTGAAGAATGTATTCCAGCTATAAAAGCTGAAAAAACTATCACCGGTAGAGTCTATATAAACTTTACTAAAGATATCTTTGAAAAAGATAAAAGAAATAAGAAGGTAAGCAAAGAAAGCCAATATTAGGCTTTTTCTATTGTTTTCGCGTATTGAATTTATTGTTTTCAAATTACTCAAACTCACTTTTTTTGCCTAAAATAAATACTTTTAGAAATAATACTGCTTTTGACATAAAGAACATAACCGGCTTTCCGATGTAATATCTATTATCTTTGTATACAACTTGCTCGCTTTTTAAAAGACGACTCAACCTGTTCTCCATTATCTCTTTTGCGTTGTAACGCTGTAAAATTTCATCAACAGAAAGCCCATTCTTTGACTCGCTTAATTCTCGCAACAATCTTATCCTTCGGGCAGTTTCTCCCAAATTAACGAAATGGAAATAACAATAGCCAAGAGCTGAATAGCTGGCTATATTTATAAGCACGGAAGGGATATTTTTTAAAACTGACGGCAGCAATTGAACCACATAAAAAGCTTCAATTACAAAGAGCATAAACATCCCGCAAAAGAAGCCGAAAAAAAGAGACTTAAGCAGCTGTTTATTGGAAACAAAACGGCAATAGCAGATTTGTGCCAGCACATTTATGGCCAATGCGACAACAGGTGAAAGTACATGTAAATATACCATTTATCCGCCTTTTCTTTCTCTCTTTATTATTTTTCTATAAATCATAAAAATAGTTGAGATAATGCGCCCCTTTGGAGTAAGATTATATTTATCTTCCTTAAGATATGCTAATTTTTCGCTTAACGTGTCTTTTAATCTTGGTATTATCAAAGTTTTGTTGTTTATTTTTTCTTCAAAATTTTTTTGGGACAAACCCTCTTTGCCTGAATTTGCTATAGTCATAATCATAACAAGCGACGGGCTATCCGCCTCAAGGGCAGAATAGGTAACCATATAAGCCAGGCTTACGGAAATGAAAAAAATACAAATCTGGAAATATTCATGCAATTCCCGGGGAGCATTTGTCCCTAATAAACTTATATTCTCCCTGAATTTAAATAAAAAACCCAACCCGGCAATTAAGGTAACGCCGAATATATATATTAATATACTTTTCTGATGTACCGGCAGGCGTATTTTCCAGATAATAAAGTGGATGATGAAAGCAACTGCAGTTAAAAGCAGACTAAAAACCAAAACGCTCATAAATATTCCTAGCTGGATTTGCGCAACAAACCGTCAAATACTTTTAAAAATTCACCCACAGAAAGGCGTGTTCTTCTTTTTAAAACCATACAGTAAAACATCTGGCAGAATTTGAAAAATATCATTATTTCGAGGAAAATAAGCGCTGGTATTTTTTTAAGCAATTTTAAAAAATTTTCTCCGGCGTTAAACCACCCTACGCCTAATTCCGGTTTAGAAAATATTTGTCTTAGTTTTTGAAAATTAAGGTAATACCTGAAATAACTGAAAAGAACATCTCTTCTTATTTCTTCTTCAGAGCTACCTTCCGGAATGTAAGAAAACGGTATTTTTTTAAACGGATTTTCAATAAAAGTGGATACTGAATTAAAATTCTCATAGATTCCATAAACATTCAGGCGCTTTTGGCTCTTGGCTATTTCATAAAGTTCGGTTCCGGGATAAGGAGTTGCGTTATTATATCTAACCATATCCAAGCCGATTTCCCTGCTTAAATTAACGCAATTAACCCTATCCTCGCGGGTTTCTCCTGGCAGGCCATATATGAAAGTAGCGCTTACGTGAAAACCTATTTTCTTTGCCAACTTGGCTGCTGCGACACACTGCGCTACGGTTTCATTCTTTTTAATAATTTTCATAATTTCTTCATTGGAAGTTTCTATTCCGAAAAAAATACTTTTAAATCCTGAATTATATAATTCTGTTAAAATTTCAGAATTAACATTATCGCCTCTAGCCTGAAAATTAAATATCATTTTTTTATCCAATCCCTTCTTCTTTATTTCATCTATAAGCAAGTATATTCTCTCTTTGTTTACCAATAAATTATCATCTAAAAAAAGTACTGATTTTTTATTATATTTTTTGTATAACATTTCCAAATCGTCAACAATGACTCCGGCTGATCTATATCTGTATTTTCTTCCGGTTGTAACGCGATTACTGCAAAAAATGCACTCATACGGGCAGCCGCGCGAGCTTAAAACAAAACCCAGGTCATAATGCTTGGGAGAAAAAAGATGATAAGGAAATCTTGGATAAGCGTCCAGATTATCAAGTATGAAACCGCGTTTATTGTTTACGAATTCCCTGTTTCTTTTGAAGGAAATATTCTCCAGATGGGTGAAATCTTTTCCGTTCTTAATGCATCTGTATAGCTCAATGAGTGTTTTTTCTCCCTCGCCTGCTACTACAATATCTACGTGTTCATAAGACAACACCTCTTCAGGCATTGCGGTAGGATGGACGCCGCCGAATATTATAAAGGAATCAGGGTACCTCTTCTTTAATTCGCTGGAAACCAAAAGTGCTTCTTTAAGGGCTGCGGTTAAAACACTGAAACCAAATATATACGGGGGCTGCAGTTCTTTGATATACTTCTCTACCATTCCAAAGATATCATCTTCTACCTGTTCATCTATGTAGTTAGCCGGAATGCCATCTCTTTTAGCAGCAGCGAGCAGACAACCAATGCCGACGGGAATAAAAATAGGCAAAAATGGTTGAAATATTTTTAGGGCATCTTTGGGCGACGAATTGATTAAAATCATATTATAAGTTTTGGCGAGTTTAAAGGTAACTCTAACCTTTACGCATATTTATGAATACTCCTATCAATAGATAGACGGCACAAGCAGCAAAGACAAGATAATAACACCAAAGAGAAATTCTGAAGTATTTTGGATCGTAGATGAAACTAACCTTATGGTCACCTTGAGGTATTTTGATTGCCTTGAAAGCTATATTTGCTTTGTAAAGCGTTGTTTTCGCACCATCAACATATGCATTCCAGTAATTATCGTAAGAATCGCTGAAATATAAATACCCCTCTAGCGATGAAGAATATTGCAGTTCTAAAATATTTGGATTGTAACGTAACACTTTGTAAGAAAATTTTGATTCTCCTGCGGTATCGCCTGAGGATTTTGAATTAGTTCTCTCCGCTTCAATATATAAAATGTCCTTTTTGGATTTAAGGTCAGAAAGATTTGACAAGATATGGCTTTTTTCTGCAAATTCGGCGTAAGGATAGAAACGAACTATCGGCGCTGTAACGCCTAATACTTTTAAAAGATGATTGCTAAAAAGAGTATTGTAGCCACGAAATTTTTTATATTTGCTGTTAGCATTAATTAATTCGTAATAGTCCCTAAGCACAACAAAAGTGTGTTCATCTGAAATACCATATTCAAACAAGAAAAGAAAATATTGCCTTGCTGAAAGGGTATCGTAGATAAAGTTGTAAAAACCCTGCGTATTAATATCTTTTTCTTTTGTACGGAATATTGCATAAGATCCACTCTTGTAATTGCCCGAATAGCTGAAAGGCAAACTAAATAATAGGTTAACGCCTTCCTGCATGTTTAGCCGCCTTGATTGCTGCTGACTATCTGACATAAACCACCGATAATCAGTTGTATTTTTTATCAAACTTCCCGTAGCTTCATTAATATTTATATATCCCTGATAAAAATCTTTGTGCACCATAAAACCTTCTATCGCAGCCTGCAAGAATTGCGTGATAAATACTTTCTCTTCTATTGAGAAATTATCAAAATTACTAAGTCCATAATTAATAAATTGCCTTATATTGAATTTATCCATTGCTTCAAAAATTCTTCCTTTCCGGTTAAAATCCTGCAACAATATATACACTTTGGCAATTGTGCTGCTATCAAGATAATCTTGGTTATAAATTGTATAGCTGCTTGAAACAACATGCTTTTTATAGAGGGCTGGGCGAAAATTATTGAATACATCATCTGAAATGAGGTTTAATATTCTTGTCTGAGGCAAAAAATACGGGGTGGGTTTTTCTGCAAAAATAGTATTCTCGCGAGGCAGTGTCACTTTATGATAAAGCGAAAGATTAAACAGGATTAATTCAAATATAATTGTAAAAATCAACAATAATACGGCTAAATTTTTTTTCTTCTTTTTTAGAAGATAAATAATAACAGCCGCGGCAGCGACTAGAAATAAAAAAAGCAATATTGTATAAAGCATGGCTAAAGTATTCCCTCGCGACATTTTTATTCCTTAGATAATTTATCCAAAATAAAATCAGTTCCCTGGCCGATAAAATAGAAAAAGCTGAAGATAAAAAATCCTGCAAAAAGATGCATATGCCTGGTGACCCTTAAAGGATAAAATAAAAAATATAATATCTGATGTATGCCTGCTTTTGGCCCCAATGTAAGAAGTCCGGTTATAATAAGCGTAAGAATAAAATTCATCCTGTATTCGCTTTTAACCCGCATGCCAAAAAAACAAATAATAAGAGTAAATACGCCTATATATAAGAAACATTCTGAAATGTTAAGCGTACCGCCAAATTTATCCATAAAAAATCCTCTGGCTATTGCGGGAAATATTAATTCCAGAAAATCTGCTATATCGGAATGCGTCCCTGCCTTGGCAATTGATTCATAAGTAAGGCTTACCCCTTTGTCTATACTTGCATTGTCATCCAGCCTTGCGGTAGGAACAATCTTGTTTTGCTCAATTGCAACAGTAAGCAACGGCAAAGAAAACAAAACTACCAGAATTAATCCTAGCGCGATTGTTAAAATATTTTTCTTTTTGTTGAAAATTTTTTTAAGATTTTGGAGGTGGTTAATCAAAAGCGTAATTATAAAAATAAACAGATAGGTTAAAAGATAAACCCCCTGATAACTGCTTAACGAAATTCCGGTAAAAAATGATAATCCTATCATGTTATAAAAGTTAAAATTTCTAACAACCTTAAGCAAGAAAAATAATGCCCAAGGTGCCCAGCAGAAAGTATATAAAATGCCGTTTTGGCGCAAACTCGTGGCCGTAAATGAAGAAAATAGAAATATGCCGAATACCAGCAAATTACTTAGCGTGTACTTATTCATTTGCCTAAAACAGAAATATACCCCTAAAGCTGTCAGCCAAATTCTAAACATATATTCCCAGTGATAGGCGGTGAGCATGGAAATATTAAACATTTTACTGAGCCATATAAAACCAATAGTTACAGGCTCGTATAACCGTAAAATGCCTAAGTTATAGTAAAAAGGCTGGCCGCTAAAATCATAGGGGTCCCAATAAGGAAAAATTCCGTTAGACAGAGAGTCTGCTAAGAGATGGAAGACGCCATACCAGCGTATAGAGTCATGCGAAAACATGTCCTGCCCGGTTAATAGCCTGCTGAAAAAAATAAAAAATAGAATAGAAATCAGTGAAATAGAAATTATTTCCAGCTTTTTTGATTTGGAATAGAAAAATGAAGTTAAATTGATCTTAATTTTCTTAAGCATCATTGTCAAATATTATATAGTTTTTCCATTAAAAGACAATAACGACATTGTCTTAACGCGTAAGCTTTCTTCGCGCAGTGTACATTCAAAAAAGATATTTATTTATCATACTCTCTCGTTACTTTATTAAAATCTACGTTCAATATATCGCTTTTATTTTCATAAAATTCTGAACCTGACAACACCGCTCTTGGCTGAATATAATTTGCTTTTTTAATGTATAAAGCAATTGCTGCCGTTGTATTCTTTCTGAAAACGTTGCCTTCGCCGGCTGCAATTGACTGATCTTTAATCGCGATACCAATTGCATTTTCATCAAGTTCATTATTATTGATGAAAACCATGCTGCCTTCGCCTACCGAAATCCCCTTATCTTTTGATTTGACTATATTATTATACGATATTTCTGCAAGGGATCCTGAAACATCCATACAATCTCCGCCACAGGCGCTAAAATAGCTTTTTGTTATTGTACCGTAGCTCCAGTCTGAATCAATCCCATCTCCGGCGCCGCCGGTCAAACTCAGTCCGGAAACTTTAAAATTAGATTTATAAAAATGTACTGAATCTTCCGAAGAAAATCCTTCAATATCAATATCCTTTAGAATAATGCTTGTTTTTATAAAACTTAAACCGCCGGATGGATTATAAAATTTTGCCTTAAGCTCGGAGGCCGCGACAATTCTGCAATTACTTAAATAATTTACTTTATCCGTTTCATTATTATTTATCACCAGCAACCCAAGCCATTTATCATTTTGCGGCAGCAGCTCTATTTTTTTATCCTTTTTACCTTTAGCAAATATCTTTCCGTATACAACAATCCCGGCATTTTCTGAAAAACGGATAATCTGCCCTGGTTCCAAAACTAATGTTTGGTTTTCTTTTACTGTAAGAATATCATTACATATATTATCTTTAAAATATATAATTTCTTTCTGCCTGTCTTTACCGTTTTTAATTTTTACGATAGTCCGGTCGATTTTGCCTTCGCCAAGCGAATCATGAAAGAGCGCAGGCACATTATATGGTTCGTGAATTTTAATCTTGAATTGATCATCGGAATAAATCATTATAGAATTATCGAAATACGCAGGCGAATTAGCATTATCCTTAATATTATACGTTAGTAAGATAAACTTTGCGTTTTTGGAAACATATTTTTCCACCTCAAGAAGCTCCCATCCTCCGCTATTTGGATAAGAAGCAACCAAGGGCGCTTCTACTCCATCTTGAACATCAATCTGAATAGCATCAAATGATTTGTTACTGCTCTTGACCCATATGGAAAACTTAACGGTGCGGCCTCTTAGTTTTTCTATATCTGGTAATTGGTACCTCACATAAGAGGCACCTCTAGATGATGGTTTTAATAAAATAGAAGCTCTTTTGTCTTTAATATTTTCTTTTGAGATACATTTTTCAACAACTCCACCTGAGCCTTCCTGAAAATACATAAAACCTTTGGGCAAAAAATACCCGTCTGGCGAATCAACCCACTCTTCAAAAGAATCATTGTATATAACAGTAGGAGGGGTAATATCTTTACAGCTAATAGAATTATATAAGTATGCCGGGTGAAAAGAAGAAATCTCGTCTTCTAAACCAATGGAAGAAAAGCTTCGTTCTTTATTTAGATTCGTAATAGAAAAATATAGGTCAACGAGCGCTACATTTGAATCCTTATCGGCTGCTGTACCGTTGAATAACGGTATAAAATTATCAATCCATAGATTAGTTGTTTTTATAAATTCCTTCTTCGCCATCGGGACAAGAGTAAAATGCAAAGGCACTTCCTTAGTACCGTCAAGACCGATAAGGCTGGCATTGACTTTTTTAATCCTGAGGTCTTGTGACTTACTAAAATCAATATCTACGCTCTTGGATGATTGATTTAAAAAAAGATATC
>JAQVOZ010000045.1 GCA_028702365.1 Candidatus Omnitrophota bacterium
TGATAAAATCAGAATTTTTCAAAAGTTCGGTAAGCTCGACTATCTTAATGCCCAGAGCCTTGGCTACTTCTTCCGAAACAAAAGGATCCATAGCGATAACTTCCATGCCGAACGCCTGCGCACGTTTGGCAAATTCTTTTCCAATCCTGCCTAAACCAATTATACCTATAGTTTTAGAATATAATTCAACGCCTTTAAATTTCGAACGTTCCCATAATTTATTCTTAAGTGAAATGTTTGCAAGCGGTATGTTTCTGGCAACAGCAAGCATCATTGCAAATGCATGTTCACAGGTTGATATGGTGTTACCCCCCGGTGAATTCATTACAATTATGCCTTTCTTGGTGGCCGCGGCAAGGTCTACATTATCAAGGCCTACGCCGGCGCGGCCTATAACTTTAAGGTTATTACCATGTTCAATAATGTCTTTTGTAAATTTAGTATCGCTACGCACAATGGCAGCATTATATTCGCCGATTATTTTTTTAAGCTCTTCCGGAGGTAATTTATATTTGCAGTCAACGGTAAATCCGGCATCTTTAAGAATTTTAACGCCTTCTTCGGATAATTTATCGCACACTATGACCTTAACCATAAATAACCTCCTGCAGCTTTGCAACCGAAGCACCTATTTTAAAGTTAGTGTAACCGCTGTCACGAAGTACCTTTTCAAGCAGGGAAAAGCACATTATGAGGTCCTGTTCATTTATCCAGCCCATATGTGCAATCCTAAAAATTTTCTGTTCAAGTTCGCCCTGGCCTGCCGCAATGCTTACCCCGTATTCTTTGCGTAGTTTCTTTACAACATCCTTGGCATTTATTCCGCTGGGGGCAACTATTGCAGTAAGCGATGATGAAGGGCATTTTGAAAAAACCTGCAGGCCTAGAGCTTGCGCCGCAGCCTGTGCCGCAAGCGACATCTTTTTGAAATTAGCCCACATATTCTCGATGCCGTCTTTTTTAACCAAAGCAATGCTTGTTTTTAAGCCTACTATCAAATTCACTCCAGGCGTAAATGGCGTATCGTTTTTCTCGTATGCTTTTAAGGCTTTGGCTAAGCTGAAATAATATTTGGGAAGGGTTGATTTCGCCATAAAACCTTTCGCTTTTTCGCTAACGCTCATAAATGAAAGCCCCGGTGGCAGCATAAAGCCTTTCTGGGAGCCGCTGACAACGATATCAACTCCCCATTCGTCAGTTAAAAGTGCGTCTTGCCCTAAACCGCTTATCGCATCCACTATCAGCAAAATATTTTTATCTTTAGTCAGGGAGCCTATTCCTTTAATATCGAAAACTGTTGCGGTCGATGTTTCGCATAAAGTAGTAAATATGCCTTTAATGTCTTTGTTTTCATCTAGTATTTTCTTCACAGCGTCGGCGCTTGGCTCGCTTCCTGAGGCAACGTCCATCTGGATGGCATCAAGGCCGTAACTTTTAGCTATTTCAGCCCAGCGTTCGCCGAATTTTCCACCAACAATTACAAGAACTTTATCTTTTGCCGAAAAAAGATTGGTTACTGCCGCTTCCATCGCTCCGGTACCGGAAGAAGCAAAAGTTAAGACAGGATTTTTTGTACAAAAAACATATTTTAACCCTTCATTTATTTCTTTAAGTATTTCAATGAATTCATCAGTTCTGTGATGCATTATCTCAGCCGCCAAAGCTTCACGGACTATAGATGGTACAGGAGAAGGACCCGGAGTCATCAAATATCTACGTTTCATTGTTCCTCCTTTCTAAAATATTAATTTGATTGTTAAATTGTCTATTTTTTTTGTTTTGTTGAAACAATCACTTCGTCAACGATACCGTATTCTTTTGCCTCCTGCGCACTCATAAAATAATCCCTGTCGGTATCTTCTTTGACTTTTTCAAGGGACTTTCCCGTATGAGTAACAAGAATTTCATTTACTTTTTCCCGAAGCCGGAGAATTTCCGTAGTCTGACGGGAAATATCTTCGGCGCTACCCTGGACCCCGCCCCATGGCTGGTGAATCATAATCCGTGAGTTAGGGAGAGTAAATCTTTTTCCTTTTGCGCCTGCGCAAAGTAAAAGCGCCCCCATAGAAGAGGCCTGGCCTATGCAATAAGTTGCTACCTCGCATTTTACAAATTGCATAGTGTCATAGATAGCAAGCCCTGCTGTAATAACTCCGCCAGGGGTGTTTATGTATAAATTTATATCTTTGTTTACGTCCTCCATCTGTAAAAACAACATCTGCGCTATTATGACATTTGCTATAGCGTCATCGATGGGGGTTCCTACGAAAACTATCCTATCCTTAAGAAGCCGTGAGTAGATATCATATGCTCTTTCAACTCTGCCTGACTGTTCAATCACCATTGGAACATACATCTGGTTTTTCATTTTTTGCTCCTTTCTTGCAATTTTCAGGAAGAGGCTACTCGTATTTGGCTATGCTTAGCAAAAATCCCAGCACAACCTCTCCTAAATTATTTTCCGCATTAAGGTTTTCTTTTCTGGCTATCGCTTCCAGAATGTAGTATAGCTTTATTTCGTCCTGGGCAAGAGGCTTTAATTTATCTTCGATATCTTTTTTGTATTTTTCGATATCCTCTTCCGGAACATTACGAAGTTTCAGATTATGTATTTCCCGGTTAACCAGTTCTTTGTGGTAATGCTCTACTTCATTTTGAGGAAGAGCAGCGTCAATAGTTTTCAAAAGATGCTGGCTTATCTGGCTGTCTATCTTTTTTCTGCGTTCGCGAAGCTTCTCTGCGGAAATCTCGATCCTGACCGCGTCTTTAAACTCCGCTATATCCGCATATCCAGCCCATTTGCATAATTCATCATCCGTTAAGTCCTTATTCAAGGTTTTTTTAATTCCTTCTTTCAGATTGGTAATTACTTTTTCTATTTCCTCTTCTTTCGTTTCGGCTTTCTTTTCTTTTATTTTTATTCCGCGATAATCGCCGTCTTTTAACTCTATCTCCGGTTTTGTATCGAATTCTGCCGTAAATACAAGGCTTGTATCTGTAAGTTCAACATCGTAGATACGCGGAAGGCCCGCTGGATGCAATTTTGCCTCTAAAAGCGCCTTCTCGTAATAGGCCGGAAGCATTTTACGTAAAAATTCTTCCTTTAAGACCTTTAAATGATGTTTTTCCAGAATTTCAAGAGGTGCGGTGCCGGCCCTGAAGCCGGACACTTTGATATTCTTCCCGATTTCTTTATAAGTCTCTTTTCTTTCATTTACGAAATCTTCCCCGCTTAACTCTGCCTTTAATATTCTTTTAAGTTTATCTACTTTTTTGATTTCTACTTTCATTTTACCTCCGATGCTACATGCTAAAGTCTTTGCCTAAATAAATTTCTCTCGACTTGGGGTCATTTATTAAATCATCTGATGTGCCGGAAATAAGAATCCTGCCTTCAGCTATCAAGTAAGCTCTGTCGGTTATTGAAAGAGTTTCTCTTACGTTGTGGTCGGTAAGCAAAATTCCTATACCTTTTCGCTTGAGTTCTACGATTATTTCTTTTGCCTCACCGACGACTATGGGGTCTATTCCGGAGAAAGGTTCATCCAAAAGCAAAAATGACGGGTTAGTTACCAACGCTCTTGTAATTTCCAGGCGCCGCATTTCTCCGCCGCTTAAAGTGTATGCTTTGTTTTTGCGTAAATGTGAAATATTTAATTCTTTCAATAGCTCTTCCAGCCTTTTAATGCGTTCTATTCTCGTAAGCGGGAGCATTTCTAGAATCGCCATTATGTTGTCTTCAACTGTCAGTTTTCTGAAAATTGAAGGGTCTTGCGATAAATAACCCATGCCATAGCGTGCTCGTATGTGTATCGGAAGATTTGTAATATCCTGGTTGTCAAAAAGAATGCTGCCTTCATCCGGAGCAATTATGCCTACAATCATGTAGAAACTTGTAGTCTTTCCGGCTCCGTTAGGGCCTAAAAGCCCTACGATTTCGCCTCGTTTTACCGAAAGCGAAACCCCGCGGACAACGGATTTAGTTCCGTACGACTTAGAAAGGTTGTTTACTTCCAGGAGTTTCATCTTTTTTAGAAAAATAAATCAGACGCGGGCTACCTTCAAGAACTACGTTTTTACTTTCTCCCGTATATGTAGCCTTGTCAGCGAAAGCAATGTTATTATCCTTAACTATTTTCACGTGCCCCTCAGCTACGATTTTCATTTTGGTTTTATCCTTTGTATCGAAATAAACCGTGGCTTTGTCCGAGAAAAGCTTGCCTTGCGGGTTGTCAACGACAACGTTTTTGTTAAAAACAGCTATGCCATCGGTGTATCTCATCTCGAGCGGCCCCGTGCAAGTTACCGTAACAAAAGTGCCGTCTTTATTGGGTATTTTGAGCTCTACATTGTCCTGTAAATCGGCATTTTTTGTTTCTTTATCGACTGTTGCTTTTTCGGATTTTACAAGAATCGTATCTTTATCGGAGTAATACTTTGCCTCCATATTATTAATGTCAACATACTTATCATGTAGCACCGCTTCCGTTCCTTTTACTTCCCAATCCTTGGAGCCGTCCTCTTTGACATTAGAAAGATAAAAATCCTTTATTTTCTGCTCCGAACCGGCCTCTAAACTTGCCGGCGCGGTTGCTTCCGCAAAAAGAGAAAAAGGCAAAGCCAGAGAAATTAATAATAGGTAGATTTTTTTTGTTTGCATTGTTTATTTCCTCAAAACAACATGAAGACCATTTACTATACCAGATTACAATTCAAAGTCAACAATAAACCCTATTTTCTGGGGCTTTTTACAATCTCAATGACTCTTTCTTCAAGATGTTGAGCTTTAAATATAAATTCGACTACTTCCCTTACTGCTCCCTGGCCGCCTCCTTTAACAGTAACATAGGACGCGTATTTTTTAACCATTTGCGGCGCATCAGAAACTGTAACGGCAATTCCCACGCGTTCCATAAGGCCGATGTCTATAAGGTCGTCGCCCATGAAACAGATATTTTCCGGCTTTACTTTATATTTAGAAGAAATTCTGGAAAGAACGCTTTCTTTGGGCAGTATCCCTCCTATAACTTCACTAACGTGCATATCTTTTGCGCGCCTGCGCACAACAGCGGAACTTTTTGCCGTTAAGAAAACAGTTTTAATTCCTACTTTATCCAGGAGGAAAATTCCAAGCCCGTCCTTAACGTTAAAAATTTTCAACTCTCTTCCTTTATCGTCGTAAATAATTTCTCCTTTGGTCAGTACGCCATCAACATCAAGTATCAGCAATTTAATTTTTTTAAATAAACCAATTTTTTTATTCATTTTGCAGATTTTTTTGTTTTTAAGCTGGTTATAATATCCCTGCGGCAATCAAATCCTGGACATCAAGCATTCCGACCGGGCAATAGTCTTTGTCTACTACAGGCACTTCATCAATTTTCTTTCCTTCAAGAACCTTTAATGCTTGAGATGCCAAATCATCATCCTTAACTACTACCGGGTTTTTCGTCATTACATCTTTTACTTTTTTTCTTAGCAAATTCGGATAACATTCCAGGTTCCTGCGAAGGTCTCCGTCGGTAAATATGCCGACAAGTTTATTGGACCCATCAACGACAGAAGCCGCGCCGGCGTGAGCAGAAGTTATTTTTACAAGAACGTCCTTAACCAGCGTGTCGTCTCTTACTTTCGGATTGAACCTTTTTTTACGCATAATATCTTTTACTTTAAGAAGAAGTTTTCTCCCCAAGGAGCCTCTCGGATGGAAAAATGCAAAATCTTTTTCTTTGAAACCTTTTATTTTTTGAAGCACAACAGACACTGCATCGCATGCAGCAAGCATTGCCGTAGTTGAAGTCGTAGGCGCCAAACCCAGCGGGCAGGCCTCTTTATCTATTTTTACATTTATAAACCCGTCAACATAACGGCTTAAGCTCGAGCGTAAGTTCCCTGTAATTGCTATTATTTTTGCGCCAATCTGGCGGATAAAAGGAATAAGGTTTTTTACTTCTTCGGTTTCCCCGCTGTAAGACAATACAACCACTACGTCTTTTTCTTCAATCCTTCCAAGGTCGCCGTGAACGGCTTCCGCGGCATGCAGCCAGAAGCTGGATGTTCCGGTTGAAGAAAGCGTTGCCGAAAATTTTTGCCCGATTATCCCGGTTTTACCCATGCCGGTTACAACTATTTTACCTTTGCAATTCGAAAGTATACGTATGGCGTTTAAGAAATTTTCATCTAAGCTGTGTTCGATGCTCTTAATACCTTCTGCTTCTATGGAAAGCACTTCTTTAGCCCAACCAACTATTTCCTTTGATTTAAATCTGTCCATCAAGCACCTTTCTTATTTTGGTTAGTTTTAAAATAAGGCTGTTTAGTTTATACATATCGTAGGATGTGTGTTTATCTGACAGGGCCTTTTTAGGGTCAGGATGGACTTCCATAAATAAGCCATCTATCCCACATGCTGTGCCGGCAAGGCTTAATGAATCAACGAATTCGCTGTCTCCGCCTGAAATTCCGCCTGCCACAGATGGCTTTTGCAAGGAATGTGTCACGTCAAAAATTACAGGATAACCCATTTTTTTCATTATCGGGAAAGACCGGAAATCAACCACAAGATTGTTATATCCAAAGGAGGCCCCTCTTTCGGTTATAAATATGTTTTTATTCTTACATGCTTCCACTTTCTCTATTATGTATTTAACGTCGTAAGGCGCAAGAAATTGCCCCTTTTTTATGTTTATTATTTTTTTTGTTTTTGCAGCCTCAACTATCAAATCTGTCTGCCGGCACAAAAAAGCAGGTATTTGTATTACATCTAAGACATCTTTTACGTATTTTATCTGGTGCCGGCAATGGATGTCGCTTAAAACAGGGACATTTAGCCGCTTTTTAATATTTTCAAGTATTTTTATTCCTGAGCTTAAGCCCGGGCCTCTAAACGATTTTAAGGAAGTCCTGTTGGCCTTGTCAAAACTTGCCTTAAAAATGAATAGCAATGGATACCTGGCTGTTAAATCCTTAAGATATGCAGCTATGTCATAGGCCTTACGTCTGTTTTCTATCACACAAGGCCCGGCAATAAAAATAAATTTATTTTTGCATTCACGCATTTTACACCACAAAAAGATTTTTACTGGAAAAATTTGGGTCGGCAGTTATATTCAACCCAAGCCTGCGTAACCCCGCTTCATCTCCAGGCGTTGGAATATGGGTCAGATGTATTTCGCAATTTTTTAATTCTTTAAGTTTTTCCATGGCAATCTGCGCCGAAGGATTAGCGGCAGCGCTTATGGATAAAGCAATCAAGGTTTCTTCAAGATCCAGATTGACAGCTTTTTCGTTTAAAGTATCTTTCTTTAAGCTTTGTATGGATTCAAGTATATTTGGCGCCAATAAATGTATTTTATCCGGTATCTCTGCAAGGTCTTTTATGGCATTTAATACTACACTTGAAGCAGAATGCATAAGTCCGGAATTTTTTCCGGTAATTATCTTGCCGGATTTAAGCTCAATTGCTGCTCCGCAGAATATATTGTTATTGCCTTTCTTTTTTTGCTGAGCATCCTGTGCAGCTTTACGTGCCGGCTCAACTACTTTTCTATCTTCCTGGTTAAGGCCAAACTCTTCCATAAGAAGTTCGATTCTTTGCACGGAATCTTTGTCGGCAAACCCCATAACATATTCACAGGTATATCTGAAATATCTTCTTACGATTTCCTGCTTGGCTGCTTCTTGCACGACTGCATTATTGATAATGCCAAAACCGGCCCTGTTTACTCCCATATCTGTCGGAGATTGATAGACCAATTCCTTACCGGTTATTTTCGTAAGAATTCTCTTAACCACAGGAAACACTTCGACGTCTCTATTGTAATTAACGCTGGTTTTTTTGTATGCTTCAAGATGATATGGGTCAATAAGATTAAAATCCTTTATATCCGCTGTGGCTGCTTCGTAGGCGACGTTAACCGGGTGCTTCAGCGGTATGCTCCAAATCGGAAAAGTTTCGAACTTAGCATATCCTGATTTCAGGCCTTTTTGGTGGTCGTGATACAACTGGGAAAGGCAAGTTGCAAGCTTTCCGCTGCCGGGGCCTGGGCCGGTAACAACAATCAATGGTTTTTTTGTTTCTATATATTCGTTTGCGCCATAACCTTTCTCGCTGACTATCACATCAACATCGGTAGGATAACCCTTTGTGAATTTATGCGTATATACTTTTATGTTCCTTCGTTCAAGTTTGTTTTTAAATATTTTTGCCGCAGGCTGGCCTTCGAAACGCGTTATTACTACCGCCAAAACATCTATATCGCGGCTGCGCAAATCATCTATAAGCTTAAGGGCGTCCGCATCGTAAGTAATTCCGAAATCAGCCCTTATCTTTCTTCTTTCGATATCCCCGGCATAAATACAAAGTATTATTTCAGCTTTATCTTTTAATTGCTGAAGCAGGCGTATCTTTACGTTAGGGTCGTAACCGGGGAGAACTCTTGCTGCGTGGTAATCAAATAAAAGTTTCCCTCCAAATTCAAGGTAAAGCTTATTATTAAACCTTTTTACGCGCTCAAGAATTTCAGCGGTTTGCTCCTTGAGATATTTCTCGTTATCGAAACCTAATTTTCCCGCAGTCATGCTTCTCCTGTAGATTTACTTTATTTATTGCCCCTATCGGCTCGCGCCTTTAAGGCCGCTTCAACCCTTTGCAAGTCTTCTTCGGTATCTACGCCAATAGATTCAAACTTTGTCTCAATTGTTTTTATTTTGTATCCTGCCTCAATTGCCCGTAGCTGTTCAAGGCGTTCTGCATTTTCCAAATAAGAAACAGGCAGATTTTTGAAAGTATAAAGGAAATCTTTAGTGTAAGCGTAAATACCCAAGTGCTTATAATACTTTTTTTCTGCCGCGCTGTCTCTGTAATAAGGTATGGGGTAGCGCGAAAAAATAAACTGCGAAATCGTTTTTATCGCAGATTAGTTTTACAATATTGGGATTATTTATA
>JAQVOZ010000046.1 GCA_028702365.1 Candidatus Omnitrophota bacterium
ATATTTATCACTCTGGCTATGTTTTGTAGTACCAATTTTGCACTGGCGGCAGAAAGCAATTGTTGCAAAAGCTGTGTATGCGCTAAGGGGAGCTGCTGCAAAGACGGCACATGCACCTGCAAAGGCGATTGCTGCAAAGACGGCACATGCAAATGCGCAGCCGGAAAATGTGGGGAAAAATGCACCTGCAAAACTAAATAAGAGTTTGCAGCGCTAGCTTTGAACTACACGAAAGGGGGCTTATGCCCCCTTTCGGTTTTAATGAGGCAAAAAATTATTGACACTATCCTTTAAATTTGGTTTAATGAACCTGATTTAGGGGAGGCCGTTGTAACGGCCTGAGAGTTCCCGTAAACGGGATTACCCTTTGAACCTGTTTCGCAAAACGCGAAGCCACCTTAATAGTATTACAATTGAGGTGGACTGGATAATGCCAGCGTAGGGAAGGTGCAGTAATTATTAATCCTTGTGTAGCTGGCACAAGGATTTTTTATTTTTAAGGCAGGAGGATGCTATGGCGTTGGATGAGATTAAGATTTCAAAGGCTATTGTAGAGTCTTTTAACAAGAAATTAATTAATGCCCTTGATGTTGATGTGGCGATAGCAGGAGCAGGCCCTGCCGGTATGGTTTGCGGTTACTATCTGGCTTGCGCCGGCAAAAAAGTTGTTCTTTTTGAAAGAAAACTTTCTGTTGGAGGAGGAATGTGGGGCGGCGGAATTATGTTTAATGAAATTGTTGTGCAGGATGAGGCAAAAAGAATCCTTGATGAATTTGGTATTAAAAATAGAGCCTATGAAAAAGGGTATTATCTCGCTGACTCGGTTGAGGCGGTTTCAGTCATTTGCGCGAAAGCTGTCCAGGCCGGTCTTAGAATATTTAATTTAATGAGCGTTGAGGACGTAATGGTGCGGAACAAAAAAATAACAGGCCTTGTGCTTAACTGGACCGCAGTTGAAATGGCTAATTTACATGTTGACCCTATTACAATGCGTGCTAAATTTATAGTTGATGCTACGGGGCATCCGGCAGAGGTAGCCAGGATAGTTGAAAGAAAATCGGGCATAAAGCTTAATACCAAAACCGGGAAAACCATGGGGGAAGAGTCTATGTGGGCGGAGGTTGGCGAGAACACCATTGTAAAAAATTCAAAAGAAATTTGTCCCGGCTTATACGCGTGCGGTATGTGCGCAAATGCTGTGTTCGGCGGGCCGCGCATGGGCCCTGTTTTCGGCGGAATGCTTTTGGCCGGTGAAAAAGTTGCCGGGGATTTAATTAAGAAGCTTTAAACGAAAAATCCAGGCATCAAGGAGGCCATAATGGTTAAAACGAAAATTGACGCGTATGGTTTATTGAAAAAAATCAGGGAAGAAAAGCCGATTGTGCATCATTTGACCAATTGGGTTACTATCTACGATTGCGCAAATATCGTAAAAACCTTGGGTGCCTCTCCTGTTATGGCGCACGCAAGGGAAGAAGTTGTTGAAATGGCCGCAATTTCTTCAAGCCTTGTTCTAAATATAGGGACTCTTACACCTGATTTTGTGGAGGCAATGAAAATTGCGGCAAAGAGTGCAAATAAAAAAGGTATTCCTGTTATTCTTGATGTTTGCGGGGTTGGGGCAACACGTTTACGCGATGACAAATCTTTGGAGCTGCTCAACGAAGTGAAAATAGATATTGTTAAAGGAAATATTTCGGAGATTGCCAGGGCCTCAGGCGAAAACATAAGGACAAGAGGAGTTGATTCAGCTGAAGTTGAGCAGGATATGTTTACTGTTGCCGGCTGGCTCACAAAGAGGTTTAACGCCGTAGTTGTTGTAACAGGTAAGCACGACATCGTAAGAAACGCGGCAAAAAGCTATGTTGTTAAAAACGGGCACCCAATGATGACGCATGTTGTTGGAACTGGTTGTATGGCAGCTTCCGTCATAGGCACATTTGCCGCTGTCACAAAAGATTTGGCATATGCCGCTGCTTCGGCGCTTGTTTGTTTTGAAATCGCCGCTGAGCTTGCCGCAAAAAAAGCAAAAGGCCCTGCCTCATTCAAAGAGGCTATGTTTGACTGCCTTTTTAAGCTGGATGAAAAAACAATAAACAAAATGCAGAAAGTGACAGTATGAAAGGATACTATTTTATAACAGATAAGAATTTAAGCAGGCTGGGTAATTTAAGCGATGTAAGAAATGCCGTAAAGGCAGGCGTTAAAATTGTGCAATACCGAGAAAAAAATGCAGACGCTAAGGAAATGTATGCCGAGGCTATTAAGCTAAGGAAGATATGCAAAAACATAATTTTTTTGATAAATGACAGAGTTGATATTGCTCTTGCGGTTGGCGCAAGCGGCGTCCATTTAGGGCAATCTGATATGCCGTATAAGGTTGCCAGAAAATTACTCGGAAAAAATAAGATTATAGGTATCACCGTGCATAATGTAGAGCAGGCTGTGCTGGCGCAGAAAGCAGGAGCTGATTATGTCGGCGTTTCTCCTGTGTTTGAAACCAGGACCAAACCTGACGCGAAAAATCCGGTTGGTATTGAGTTGATAAGAAAGATAAAACAGCGCGTTAGTCTGCCGGTAGTTGCTATCGGAGGAATTAATCTTTCAAATGCCAAAGAGGTAATTTCTGCAGGCGCCAATTGCGTATGCGCGGTTTCCGCCGTAATCGCCAAAAAAAATGTTAAATCTGAAATAAACAAGTTCCGGAAATTATTCTGACCGCGCCTGCTAGTTAGGCTGCAATAATTTTCTCCTTTTAAATAAAACTTAATTACGGTAAAATATAAAATATGCGAGACAAGCCAAATTTTTATAATTTATCCATTCAGGAAGCTTGCGATGTTCTTGGCACTAGCGTTGATTCCGGGCTTACTTTTGAGAAGGCTCAAGAACTTCTGCTTGAATTTGGCCCAAATCAGCTTGAAGAGAAGAAGAAAATATCTCCCTGGGAAATTTTCTTTGAGCAGTTCAAGGATTTCATAATATTAATTTTGATAGGCGCTGCAATCGTATCGGGATTTTTAGGCGAATGGATAGATGCTGCTGCGATAATCGCAATTGTTATATTGAACGCTATCCTGGGTTTTATTCAGGAATACCGCGCAGAAAAGTCACTTGCCGCTTTAAAAAAATTATCTTCCCCAACTTCTAAGATTATTCGAAACGGAGAACACCAAATTATTTCTTCTTCTCATCTTGTGTCAGGAGACTTAATTGAACTTGAGGCAGGGGACAATGTTCCTGCTGATTCAAGAGTTGTTTGGCACACTTCAAACTTTAGCGTAGCAGAGGCAAGCCTTACAGGCGAATCAACTCCGGTTGCAAAAACGCTGCACGCTTTGAAGGAAAAAGAAATACCTTTGGCTGACAGGGCAAATATGATTTATATGGGGACGTCAGTTACTTCAGGAAAAGCCAGGGCATTAATTACCGAAACAGGCATGCGCACGGAGCTCGGTAAAATTGCAACTATGGTGCAAGCCATAGAACAGGAAACCACGCCTTTACAAAAAAAACTTGAAACGTTCGGAAAATGGATAGTTTATCTTTGTTTCGCCCTGGTTGCGCTTGTGTTTATACTGGGTATTTTGCGGGGCGGAAAAATTCTGGATATGTTTTTAACCGCGGTAAGCCTTGCTGTTGCGGCGATTCCGGAAGGGCTTCCCGCTGTAGTAACGATTGCTTTAGCTCTGGGCGTGCAAAGGATGGTAAAGCGCCACGCGCTTATCAGAAAGTTACCATCAGTTGAAACGCTTGGCTGTGCTACTGTCATCTGTTCGGATAAAACCGGAACTTTAACAAAGAATGAAATGACGGCGCAGGCAGTATTTGTAACCGGCGCAGTTTTTAAGGTAACTGGCATAGGATATGAACCAAGCGGGCAGTTCCTGTTAGGCGGAGAAGAAATAAATCCTTCCCAATACCCTGGTTTGATAAAAGTTTTAACATTTGGCATATTGTGTAATGGGGCTACATTGGCAAAAAATAACGGCGGCTATAAAATAATCGGAGACCCTACAGAAGGAGCTTTGTTAACCTGTGCTGCTAAAGCCGGAATATTAAAAGAAGACAAAGAAAAAGAATTTAAGTTTTTGGATGAAATACCTTTTGATTCCGAGAGAAAGAAAATGACTATTATTCGAAATTCCAATAGCGGTAAGATGTTTGCTTTTGTGAAGGGCGCACCGGATATATTACTCAATAATTGTACGGCCATTGAAGAAGATTCAAGCACAAGAACCTTGTCCGGCGAAGACAGGAAAAAGATATTAAATGTAAATAATGATTTGGCAAATTCTGCAATGCGGGTGCTTGCGGTGGCTTACAGAGAGGTTGCCCAGACTGAGAAAATCGAAGCAGATACAATAGAAAAGGATCTTGTTTTCGGAGGCTTGATTGCTATGATTGACCCTCCGCGTGAGGAAGTAAGGCGCGCAATGGAAGAATGTAAAACTGCCGGCATAAAAACAGTTATGATTACCGGCGACCATAAAAATACTGCTGTGGCAATAGCGAAAGACCTGGGTTTTTTTAAGGAAGGCTCCATAGCTTTGACCGGTGAAGAGCTTGATAGGTTAAGCGAGGACGCCTTTAGGAGTGAAATAGAAAAAATACCGGTTTTTGCCCGGGTCTCCCCGGAGAACAAATTAAGAATTGTCCGTGCGTGGCGCGCACGTCACGAAGTTGTTGCTATGACCGGAGATGGCGTAAACGACGCCCCTGCGGTAAAAGAAGCTGACATAGGAGTTGCTATGGGAATCACCGGTACCGACGTTACAAAAGAAGTCTCTGATATGGTAATTACCGATGATAATTTTGCCTCCATTGTCGCTGCCGTAGAGGAAGGCAGGGGTATTTATGAAAATATAAAGAAATTTATCCATTACCTTCTTTCCTGTAACGCGGGAGAAATTCTCGTTATGTTTGTCGCCTCGCTCGTAGGCTGGCCTGTGCCGCTTTTACCTATACATATACTTTGGGTAAACCTCGTAACTGACGGGCTTCCTGCACTGGCTCTTGGGATTGACCCTGTTGACCCTAATATAATGCAAAAGCCGCCCCGGCCCACTAATGAGCCGGTAGTTACAAAACAAAGAGCATTTCTTATGCTTACCCAGGGTGCTTTTATTGCTTTTTGCAGTTTGCTTGCTTTTATACTTGTATTATTTGTTGAAAAAGAAGGAATTGAGCGTGCGAGAACTGCTGCGTTTATAGTTCTTGCCTGCAGTCAGTTATTCCATTCGTTTAATTGCCGAAATATGACGGAATCGCTTTTTAAAATAGGCGTGTTTACGAATAAAAAACTTATCCTGGCAAATTTTGTATCGTTTTTTTTACTGATGGCGGTTGTCTATGTTCCATTTCTTCAAAGAGTATTTAAGACAGAACCTCTCGGCAGCTTTGATTGGTTTTTGGTTATAGTTATTTCATCCTTTCCTTTATGGGCGATGGAAATTGTAAAAGTGATTAACCGAAAAAGGTCAAATGAGGCAGCAAATTTTTAAGCCGTAGCGAAGCGAAAATTTGCGTAGCCGAATTTGACCCAGCACTTATTTTTGAAAGTATGTTCGAAAAAAATAAAAGAGTTTTTAGGTATAATTCTTTGTCGTATAAATATAATGTTGTTACAAAAATAAGTGCTGGGTTCAATTCTCAGCCGGCTTACGTCTACGATTTACATTCACACGCCTGTTTCGCAGGCAGGTTGCCGTAAATCGTCTGCTCATTGAAAAGGGAGATTTTTAAAATGAAGAAACTATTTTTATTATTATTTTTTATTTTTATGGTAAATTCATTCTTTGGTTACGTACAATGTGGTGTTTATGCTCAGAGCGAAAGCGCAACTTCCGTAAATGTGGGAAATAAAATCTGCCATGTTACCGGAAACAAGGTTGACGGTAAAACAACTTACGAATATCAAGGTAAAATTTATAATTTTTGTTGCCCAGCCCGCATTGATGAATTTAAAAAAGACCCGGAAAAATACATCAAAAAAGTAGAGGAAGAATTAAAATCCCAGCCTAAGGATGTAAAGAATCAAATTCAGAAAGAAGATACGAAAGGAAACCACAAGCATTAATGGGGAGGATTTTATGAAGCTGTCAAATATTTTTATTCTTTCTGTATTGCTCGGTTTAGGTATTGTGTTTTCTGTTTTTGCTCATTGTGATACGGTAAATGGCCCGGTTGTAAGTGACGCAAAGCAGGCCCTGGAGAAAGCTAATGCCGATATTGTTTTAAAGTGGGTAAGGCAGCAGGATGAAGAAAAAATTAAAAAAGCCTTCAATGAAACATTAGAGAAAAGAAAACAACACCCAGAGGATAAGGGTGATATAGATATGAGTTTCTATGAAGAGGTGGTAAAATTGCACAGAGCTGGAGAAGGCGTCGAATATTCCGGTATAAAAACAGGGGAGATAAAGATAAATCCCATAACAGAAATAGCTGACACAGCGCTCGCAAAGTCCGCCGCGGGAGAACTTATAAAAATGTTTCCTGAAAGTGTCCGGGCAGACATACAGAGCGATTTCGATGAAGTTATGAAAAAGAAAAAACACATGAATGAAAATATTGCTGCCGGAAGGGAATATGTCGCCTCTTATGTTAAATTTATGCATCATCTAGAAAACCTCTATGGCGCGGAAAATACTGAAACGCACGGACAGGATAAAAAAATCTATCATAAACATTAAACGCAATATGAGCATAACCACAAAAACAGGTGATAGCGGAAAAACTTCTTTATCCTTTGGCAAAAGAGTGTTCAAGGACGACTTAAGGATAGAAGCGTGCGGCGCGCTCGATGAGTTATGCTCATTTATCGGTATGGCAAAAAGTTTATCCCGTGATAAGAACACAAAAAAAATAATTGATGATATTCAGCGGGATTTATTTATTATTGGTGCCGAGGTTGTAACATTGCCTGAATATTTGAATAAACTTGAAAAAAGAATAGATGGCAGTTTTACCCTTAAGCTTGAGAAATTTATAAAACAGCTGGAAGACAAGAGAAAAGTCAGCACCCAATATTTTTGTCTGGCCGGAGAAAATGTGATTTCCAGCTCTTTTGATGTGTCGCGAACTATTGCCAGAAGGGCGGAGAGAATGCTGGTTACTTTAAAAAGAAAAAAAATCTTTCAAAATCAGGAAGCTGTTGTTTATTTAAACAGGCTTTCGGATCTTCTATATCTTTTCGCGCGTAATTACGAAAAGAAACCTAAACGGAAGTAATTGGCGAATAAGGAGGTGTTACATGAGAGCAGTATTTGGTATTTTATTTGTTTTGTCTGTTTTCTGTTTATTCCAGGCAACTGCAGCTGACTATTCGGAGACTTATTCAAATGATGAAATAGGTTATGATAAGTTTTTTTCTCTCCAGGATGAATATAAGCTTGTGATGAAAGGTAATGATTTATATGTGTATGATATCGAAGGTATGAATAGAAGACGCATAACTCATACTTCTAAATTCAACAAACCAATGGCAACTTTTTCTAAAGATAGAGGATATATACTTTATGCCGAATATACAAAAGAAGGCGTAAATGATGGGGAGATGAAGTATTACAGAATAAAATTTGATAGTGATGATAACACAAGAAGCCTGATATCGAAAGAAGAATACAGCGCCTTGGCCCAAAATTGACTTAAAGCCAGGCTTAATTTAAAAACAAAGTCAGTGCTTGACAACGGCACGGTAAATAGTACTATAAAATTATAATCAGGCAATCGTCCCGCGTTTGAAGGACTAAATCCAGGACGTTAATAAAATAAAACCTTCGCTAGAAATGGCGGAGGTTTTTGTATTTTAATGAGCGCATTATTTTTTCAAGCTGGCCGCCGTAGGCGGACGTGCAGGAAAAATGATAGTGCGAATTAATCCCGTGGCGCTTCGTGTAAATTTTCCTGGTCGTAGACCGAGAAAATTTACACGATATACAGGCGCGAGGGATAAGAACAGGTTTAATATGTTTATCAAAAAATCTATCAGCCCGGAAGAGAAACTTTCAATCCTTTCAAATGATTCAAAGTATGACCTTGCTTGTGCCTGCGCTCCGGAAAAATCAGAGCACCGCAGGCGCTCCAAAGAGGATAAATGGATATATCCGGTTATGCTTCCGGGCGGAGGGAAAACTTTTCTTTTTAAAACACTTCTTTCCAATGAGTGTGTAAATAATTGCAAGTATTGCCCTTTAAGAATAAATGCGGATACAAAACGTTGTTGGCTTGAGCCCGAAGAGCTTGCCAGATTATTTTTAGCATATTATAAGAACGGCCAGGTATCGGGGCTTTTTCTATCGAGCGGCGTTATGAATAATCCGGATAATACCATGGAGCGCATTAACCGTACAGCTATTTTGCTTCGCCGCCAGGGTTTTAGAGGCTACATTCATTTAAAAATTATTGCGGGAGCCTCAGATTCGGCTATTCGTAAGGCCGTTGCGTTAGCAAGCGCGGTATCGCTTAATATAGAAACCTCGGGAGAAGAAAATTTTAAGGCGCTCTCGACGACAAAAAATTATTTGCGCGATATAATAAACCCTACTAATCTTATCAGTAAGCTGACGCAAAGAGGCTCTTTTTATCAAAATGTAAAACATACAACGCAATTTGTCGTAGGCGCATCCAAGGAAACGGACAAGGAAATTGTAACCTATAGCGGAAAGCTCTATGGAGAGCTTAGCCTTGACCGCATATATTTTAGTAGCTATCAACGCGGAGCGGGCAGCAGTGATGTCTATGGCGAGCATTCCAGCTATACAAATAGCCAGCTGCTTATCAGAGAGCACAGGCTTTATCAGGCAGACTGGCTGCTTCGCAAATACGGTTTTCGTGCAGAAGAAATCCCTTTTTCTCCGGATGGTAATCTTTCCCTGGAAACAGACCCAAAAGAGCTATGGGCACG
>JAQVOZ010000047.1 GCA_028702365.1 Candidatus Omnitrophota bacterium
CAAGAAAAATACTTGCCGAAAAAATTAAAGAATACCGTTTAAAACAAATTCGTAAAGCTAAGGACGAGGCGCAGCGCCTAAAAAGGCAGATGCGCAAAAAGCCTGCAAGGCTAAAAAGAAAAATCCTTGAGGACAAGCGCAGGCTTTCCCAAAAGAAACGCCTACGCTCTAAGATAATAGACCTACAATAGGGGTATTTCTTAGTTTTATCTTGCCGCCCGGTAAAACCCCTTGATTCTATTGAGTTTTACCCGCCTTGAAATTTGCATAAAAATATGTTATATAAAAAGTAGAAAGTGAAAAAGTGACAAATTGACAATTTGGCTTACTGAAAAAGGCAAACTCCGAGTAATCGGAGGACGCAAAGCTAAAGGGCCCCCTAAAAGGGCAGCCTGGCCGCCAGAAGGGTCGTGTAACCTTGAGTTTGCCTCAAGGTTTTTTTATTTTCAGCCCCTAGCTTTGCTAGGGGTTTTCTATTTTATGTCCCCTGAAAAAAGGGGTTTACATAGAAAAGAGGAGGCAAAGATGGAAAATAAAGGTATGGAAAAACAAGGGAACATCAAGCACAGAGTTATAACAATGCTTGATAGGGATGAGCTTGAATTCCTGGATAAATTAGGAAAAGATGCTTTGTTCTCTACAGGGCATAAGCTTTCCTATAACGAAATTTTGCGTGCACTTATTGATTTTTCAAAAGAAATAGGGCTTTCTGCGCAAAATGTTGATTCAGATGAAGCTTTAAAGAGAAAATTGTTCGAGCAAATACGTATAAGTTTGATTAAGCCAAAAACCGTTTAAGGAGGTGCCCCATGAGAAGGAATAAAAGTATTGTTATCACGCTGGTTTTTTTATTATCGATGAATATGACTTCTTACGCAGCATACGCTCAGGCTCAAGTGCCAAAGGCAGCGGACCCAATCGCTATGAGCGAAATTAATACATATCGTATAACTCCAGCTACGCCGCAGAGTTCGAATTTGAAGCAGCCAACCAATCTTAATCTCGGAAGTGAATCTTACGCTGATACGCCGGTTGAAAAGATGGGGGTTGGCATAATAAACACAACAACTTCCTGGGCGGATGTTCCTCAAAAAGTAGCTGAAGTGTCCGAGAGGGACAATATTTTCTTGGGCGTTACATTAGGGCTTGGAGAAGGCATTGTTTCAGGTTTGGCCAGAGGCGCGTCAGGCGTTGCTGATGTTGCTACCTTTGGGCTAGCACCTTATAACAGGCCTGCTATTGAGCCGGCATATAAAGTTGAAAATCCTAACGAGGGCTTTAAGATAGACCTCTTTAAATGGTAGAGAGTGGTGGGGAGGCGACGAGCCGGCCTTCTAACCCGGGCCACGGAAAACCGTGACCCTGGATTAAGGCCGCATTAAACGGGGCATAGAGCCGACTGCGAAATTTAGCCGGCTCTATTTTTCTAATGAGCACAGCACTTTTTCTGTGCCGTCTCACAGTTTGAAAATTTGCTGCCTTATTTAAAAACTCAATGCAAATTTCCGCTAAAGTGGTATAATCCAACCGAAAGGAAGGCTTTATTTAATTATAAACCGCCCATGGCAATAAAAGTCGAAATAACCGCAGAAGAAAAAGATAAATTTTTGGCCAGCTTCCTTTCTTCGGGCACAAGAATTTATGTAGATTTAAACAAGGAAAGCGCTTGCGGCCCTAATCCTTTGGAGGTATTTCTGGCAAGCCTAGCAAGCTGCGTATGTGTTTATGCCAGAAAATACCTTACCCAGCATTCCATAGAATTCAAGGAGCTTAAGGTAGATGCAACTGCCGAGCTTTCGAAAGATTCCCCTACTCGCTTGGTTGATATAAAAATAAAAACGCACACAGATGCAAATCTTGATAACGCAGGAAAAGAAGTTTTTTTAAGATTTATGAAAAACTGCCCGATACACAATACAGTAATCCATAGTAAAAATATAGAAATAGATTTGGTTTAATTAGGAAGCAACAAAACCCGTGGCCGAAGAAACAAGAAAATTTCCGCCAGTGGTTAATAATGCTATTATTGGTAACCAGGATAAATTTTATTCTATTATCAAAAACCCCGAATTTACTTTTAAAAATGCAGAGGAATTAACTGCTTATTTAAAAATAATCCCTGGAAACTTTTACCAAACCAAAGGGAGCAATTGACATGAAAAAGATTTTAGTGTTCTTATCGCTTTTTTTGTTTATGCTTTTTGCAGATGCCTTTGCGCAAACCGCAAAAATCATTGAAATAAAAGGCGATGTCCAGGTAAAAAAAGAAGCAAAATCAGAATGGCAAAAAGCAAAAATGAATATATTCATCGATAGGCAGGCGGAAATAAAAACCGGCGGCTCTTCGGAATGCACGCTTACCTTTGGCGACGAGTTAAAAAACGTTTTAATCATGAAAGAAAATTCAAAGGTGAAAATAGAAAATTTAAAACCAGCAAATATGTCTCTTTTTGAGGGAAGAGTTTTTTCTCTCATTGAGGACATAACCAAAGCGGAAAAATTTGAGATAAGAACCCCTGCCGCTGTTGCGGGCGTAAGAGGAGCAGGCGGGTCAGTCGAATTTTCTTCCGGTTGCACCACCGTTAAATGTTTTGAAAGTAAGGTGCATGTTAAGGCGCTTATCAACCAGGGCAATAATGCAATAGAGCAAGATTTAGCCAGCGGTTTTGGCGTCAAAATATGTGAAGGAGGCGAATTGGAAGAGCAATTTGTTATACCCGACGAAGATTTGATGCAGTGGGAAGAATTTTTAAGTAACGTAGATGACTTAAGAGATAACAGTTCTGTGGATGGCCCCGAAAACGATCCGCCAGATGATGCTTTTGATTAAGGTATTCTTGATTATGATAATGGCAACATGGAAAGCCAAAGACAGGATGGTGACATAACGTTTAATGCGGCGGCGAGAGCATTATGAAATATGAAACAAAGAAGAACCGTCGCAACTGGTGGTATTAATGCCAGAAAATCCTTCCCGGCAGCTTGAAAATTTAAGTTTCACAGTATCCGCAGCCCCTTTTACCTCTCCGATTAATTTTTCCCGCAATTCTGCCGCGAGATAATTGTATCCGCCTTTTCTTTCACCTCTAGCCATATACAGGCTTTTCCATAAAGATGCATATTCGGGGAACGCTTCGCACATACGTTTAAAATTATCAGGTTTTGTTTTGTAGGTTGAGGTAATAATTTGCCTGACGCCGGAATCGCTCAATGCTTTTACGGCTTCTTTTATATCTTTTGTATTTAACGGATAAATCAAAGGGTCAAACCTTGCTGCGACCGGAATATATTTTGAAAGCGTACTTATGGCTTTAAGCTTTTCTAGAGGGCACTCTCTTAAGCCTGGTTCAAGTTTTTGTGCAAGCTGTTTATCCATACAAGTGAGGGTGAAGCTTACAACAATGTTTTTCAGGTCTTTTAAAACATCGATATCCCTTAAAATTAATATAGACTTAGTTACTATGTTTATTTTTAATTGATAATTTTTTAAAAGCAAAAGCATTTCCCGCGTCAATTTATATTTTTTTTCCAGAGGCTGATAAGAGTCGGAAGAATTCGCAATAGTTATTATTGAACCAGCGGGAATTCTTTTTAGCTCATTTTCGAGCCTTTTCGTAAAATCTTTTTTCGGCCGCGGACTTGAAAAATTCCTTATGTATGATGTTGCATAGCAATAAAGGCAATTATGCGCGCAACCGGTATAAGCAGAAAGGCTGAATTTGCCAGGGCATGTACAATATTGGTTTTTCCAGGGATCAAATGGCGCAATTAAATTCATACAAGTATTATACCATTTTAAATTATGCAACTTCAATTTGTATAGTGCCAGCTACATTCGGGCAAGGTGGAAAAAGGTATATTGCAGATAGAATTTAGTCATTGACTTACCTTGTTTTGGCAGATATCATTTAATACACGGATAAAGCTTGGATAATTTCCATCTATACTAATCTGCATAAACAGGGAAGAACGATGGAGCGTAACACAAAATTTAAAGGCAGCCTATTAACGCTTGTAGGCAGAAACTTAAAATTGAATTCCCCCGCCCCTGATTTTAGAGTGGTTTCTGCAGACCTAAAAGAAGCAAGGCTTTCTGATTTCCCTACCGGCGATAGCGGCAAAATCAAATTGATAAATTCATTTCCTTCTTTGGATACGCCTGTTTGCGATATGCAGGTTAAGGAATTTAATAAGCGTGCAACCTCTCTTTCCGGCGAGATTACCGTTATAGGCATAAGTAAAGACCTCCCTTTTGCCCAAATGAGGTTTTGCGAGGTTAATGCCATAAAAAACGTAACAACATTTTCAGATTATAAATACTCGTCATTTGGTGTAAATTATGGATTGCTCATAAAAGAATTAAATCTCCTGGCAAGAAGCGTTATGGTTGTAGATAAATCAAATATTCTAAGATACACGCAGATAGCCCCGGAAATTACAAGCCCCCTGGATTATGAAAGCGCCTTAAAAGCCCTTGAGGTTGTTGTGTCTAATCCAAAGGTAAAAACAGAAGACAAACTTCCTTCACATTGTAAGCCTTGCGAGGCAGGCGCGGGAGGCCTTACGAAAACAGAGATAGACAAGTTGATTGCTCAATACAGAAATTGGCAGCTGGTTGAAGATAAAAAAATAGTAAAAGAATTTAAATTCAAGGATTTCATCGAGGCGAAATATTTTCTTGACCTTGTTTCCATAATTTCGGAAGAACAGGGCCATCACCCTAATCTTACTTTAATTTATAATAAATTAAAAATTACGCTTACAACGCATGCGGTGGGAGGGCTTTCCGAAAATGATTTCATAATGGCTAAAATTATCGATGAACTGCAATGAAAATAAAAAATGAAAATAACAAGTTAGTCGTTACCGATTTCGATGAAATAGAAGCTTATATTATAGCTTGTAAAGTAGAAGAAGACGGCATGCATTTTTACAAAAAACTGCGGGATGCCGAAAAGTCTCCGGAAATACTTAAAGCGATCGATTTTCTCATTAAAGAAGAACAAAAACACTGGAAAACATTTAATAGCCGGCTTTATGAGCTTCGTGAAAATTCCGATAACGACTACGATGAAAATGACCTTTTAACCAGCGTAGATTATGGAATATTTAAGCCCTACGAAGATACAGAGGGTTTGGAAAAGGCAATAAATAATGAAAAGCGGGCTTTATCCCTGGGCTTAATTATCGAAAATAAATCCATAGAGTATTATACGGTTTTGTCCGAAAATATATCCGAAGAAAAAGCAAAATCGGAAATCGCAAAGATTATAAAAGAAGAAAAACACCACAAAGAGCTTCTCGAAGGGCTTCTTAAAAAAATTGCATGAAATTCTAAGAATATGCAATACCGCAGAAAAATGTTTATCCCATCACAGAAGATATTAGCTAAAACTTAATGCCGGCGATGGTATTCTCTGTCTTCTCGTAGCCTGAAACAGCGAAAATAAAAATAATTTACGAAAAATGTTTTCAATATAAAATATAAATATGGCCAATTTCAAACAAGCTGTCGAGAGTATCAGGGAGGCAAAAAGTATCGTTATCTCATGTCACATAAATCCTGATGGTGACGCCATAGGTTCGCTTTTATCTTTGGGTCTGGGGCTTATTGCGTTTGGGAAAAAAGTATACATGATAAGCGAGGACGGAGTCCCTAAAAAATACAGAAGGCTTCCCGGCGCAGGCCGGATAAAAAGGACAATAGATAAAAAATGCGATTTGGCGATATCGGTCGATTGCAGCGCCAAAGATGTTTTGGGGAAAAATTTTGAAAAAGTATTCGTACCAGCAAAAAAAATACTTGAAATAGACCATCATGATTTTAGGCGTCCGTTTGGAGATGTTTCTCTGATAGATAATGGCGCAGCAGCTGTAGGTGAAATTACTTTTACCCTGCTTAACAAGTTGAATATAACTATTACCGAAAAAATTGCTGAAAACATACTAACCTCAATTATCGTTGAAACTGATTCTTTTCGTCTGCCAAAAGTAAGGCCATTTACTTTTAGAGTCTGCGAGTATCTCGTAAACAGAGGAGTGAACTATTATAAACTTGCAGATATGATATTCTGGTCAAAGAGCAAAGAAGCAGCTATCCTTTCGGGCCTGGCGCTTTCGCGCTGCAAATTTTTAAAAAACGGTAGAATAGGATGGTCCATAATAAAAAGAAAGGATTTCGAAAGAATAAAAGGCAAGGAAGAAGATGCAGACGCGGTTGCTGATGAAATACGCAGCATCCACGATGTAAGGATAACCATACTGTTAAGAGAAAATGATAATGCATTAAGGGTGTCTTTGCGTTCAAAAGGAAAAATAAATGTTGCCAGGCTCGCTGAACATTATGGCGGCGGCGGCCATTTCGACGTTGCCGGCTGTCACATTCCAAACAACAAAAAAGCCATAAATGACCTGTTTAGCAGGGCAAAGAAATTGCTGTAAAACGTTATTAATGGTTTCACATTGGAAAAATATATGATATGATTTTTAACAAGTAGTTTATCCCTCGCGCCTGAAGCGCGGTGGGTTAAATTGTCCAACTTTAGTTGGACAATTTAAGGAGGTTAAATGGCGAAATACAGATGCATAGTTTGCGGTTATATCTATGACCCGGAGATAGGAGATCCTGACGGAGGAATTGAGCCGGGCATAGCTTTTGAAAAACTTCCAGATACCTGGTTGTGCCCTGTTTGCGGCGCAGACAAAAGCCAATTCGAATTAGTATCTTAAAGACGAATATGGTTAAAATAAAAGAAGGCATTTATTGGACAGGTTATATTGATTGGGATTTAAGAAGCTTTCATGGCTACTCAACCCCTTCAGGCTCAACCTATAACGCTTATCTTATTCTTGATGAACAACCAACCCTGTTAGATACCGTAAAACATTACGGATATGATGAGATGCTTTTAAGAATAAAGGAAATAATAGATCCTTCAAAAATAAAATACATAATTTCAAACCATACTGAAATGGACCATTCCGGTTCAATAGAAAAATTACTGTCAATTTGCCCACAGGCGCAGGTTGTCTGTTCTCCAAAAGGAGAAGAAGGCTTGAGGCGGCATTTTAAAAAGAATTGGGACTTTAAGGTAGTTAATTCCGGAGATACTTTAAATATAGGCAGGAGGAATTTGAAATTCTTCCTGATGCCAATGGTGCACTGGCCTGATTCAATGGCAACATATTCAGTCGAAGACAATATTTTATTTCCCAATGATGCTTTTGGCCAGCATTTTGCAAGTTATGAACGCTTTGCGGAAGAAATTGGCATAGATATTGCAATAAAGGAGGCAACAAAGTATTACGCGAATATCGTTATGCCTTATGGCGGGCAGGTGTTGAAGGCTTTGGAGGCGTTGTCTGGCATAAAAATAGATGCAATTTGCCCTTCTCATGGTTTAATTTGGAGAAGAAAAGAAGACATAGAAAGAATAATATCGCTTTATAAAAAATGGGCAAATTACGAACCCGGAAAATCCGTTGTTATAGTCTACGACACAATGTGGCATTCAACGCAAATGATGGCGAATGTCCTGTATGAACTTATCGACAAGGAAAACATTGCAGTTAAACTATGCAATCTTCAGAATACTCATATTTCCGATGTGATTGCAGAAATTATTTCCGCAAAAGTGGTCATGGTAGGTTCGCCGATTTTAAATAACAAAATCCTGCCTAGCATGGGGGCATTCCTTACCTATTTAAAAGGGCTTAAACCGAAAAACAGATATGGTTTTACTTTTGGCTCCTATGGCTGGGCAAAAGCAGGATTTAAGGAGCTCGAGGATTCGCTTAAGGAATCAGGGATGGAATTGCTCGCGGAAGGAAAATACATAAATTATGTTCCAGATAGTATAGAGCTCGATGGTTTGAAAGAGATAGTTGATAAAATTAAAAATATAATGCTGAATAAATGACAAATAACAAAGCATTATACCCCGCGCTTAATCACCCGACGCTTAAAGGAATTGCGTCGGTGTAGCCCTCTGGCTTATGTATTGCGCGGGCATTGCCCTTTTGGGCAAGGAGGAGTGTTCATGGCAAACATATTCAGTCCCCAGGAAATATTAAAGATTGCTATAAAAGTTGAGGAAAACGGAAAAAAGCTTTATGAAGCGCTTGAGAAAAAAGCAGGCAATGTAGTTATGCGCGACGCGTGGGCATACCTAAAAGACCAGGAAGAGCTGCACAGAAAAACTTTTCAGGCGATGCTCGATAATGTGGGAGATTATATAGTTTATGAGTTTAGCCCCGGAGAATATGATGCTTACATAAAAGCAATTGCCGCAGGTTATGTTTTTACTCAGGAGCTTGTGGAGAAAAAAACTAAAGAAGGGTTTAGGTCAGATTTGGAAGCCGTAGATTTCGGAATTTATATTGAAAAAGAGTCAATTCTTACTTATTCAGCTTTGCGCGGGTATATTCTTACCGAAAAGCATCAGGTTTTAGATAAAGTTATAGATGAGGAAAAGAACCATCTTGTTAAGCTTACTATCCTAAAGGATAAAATCAAGAATGTGTAATATTTATACCTTGTGCCCGGAGCGCTTGAGTTACTTCCCCGCCATATGCGGAGAATTAAGGAGGTTTATAATGGATATAAAAATTTATTCAACTCCGACATGTCCTTACTGCAAACTCGCAAAGCAATATTTTTCATCTAAGGGGCTAAGCTATGAGGATTTTGATGTTTCGGTCAACCGCCAGGCTATGGAGGAAATGGTAAAACTTTCAGGCCAGATGGGGGTTCCTACTATAGTTATAAACGGAAAAATCATCGTAGGTTTTGATAAAACCAGGGTAGAGGAACTTTTAAAAGCATAAACTTTTCATGCCTATTTTCACCTACCAGTGCAAGAGTTGCCTGGAAAAATTTGATATAC
>JAQVOZ010000048.1 GCA_028702365.1 Candidatus Omnitrophota bacterium
GATTATCTTTTAGCTTGCGTAGGCGGAGGCAGCAATTCTATGGGTTTGTTTTACCCGTTTTTTAAAGATGCAAAAGTAAAGTTCATCGGCGTTGAAGCGGGTGGGTTAAATAAAAATTTAAACTCAGCTTCAATAAGTTTCGGAGATGTAGGCGTGTTACATGGAGCAAAAACCTATATTTTGCAGGATAGTTTCGGCCAGGTACGAAGCACGCACTCAATTGCGGCAGGTCTTGATTATCCCGGGGTGGGGCCGGAACACTCTTTTTATAAAGATTCAAAACGGGCAAGTTATGTTGCCGTAAAAGATAAAGAAGCTTTGGAAGGCTTTAGAATGTTAAGTGAGCTTGAAGGAATAATTCCTGCCCTTGAAAGCGCCCACGCAATTTATTATTTAAAGAAATTAGCCAAGCGCGCTAAAGGCGCTTTGGTTATAGTTTGTTTATCCGGCAGAGGAGACAAAGATTTGGAAATCGTGCAAGAACACATAAAACAGGATTAAAATTTATAATTACTAATCCATAATTTTAATTATTTCAAGGTATGACTATAAAAGAAAAATTCGAGCTTCTTAAAAAACAAGGTAAAAAAGCCTTTGTCGCTTATGTGCCGTATGGTTTTCCCACCATAAAATACACTAAAGCCATTCTCCTTACTCTGCAGGAAGCAGGAGTAGATATCATTGAACTGGGTATTCCTTTTTCTGACCCGGTTGCTGACGGAGCGGTTATTCAGGAAGCAGCCTCCCTTGCATTGAAAAACGGCGCAAATACAAGAAATCTATTTGCGACTTTAAATAAAATAAAAAAAGATATCAAAGTTCCGCTTGCTTTAATGACTTATTACAACCCGGTTTTTAAATTCGGAGTAGAGGACTTTTTCAAAAGCATGGAAGCAGCTGGCGTTTCCGGTATTCTTACGGTAGACCTTCCAATCGATGAAGCGTCCGAATATGTAAAAAAGGCTAAAAAATACAAAATAGAAACAGTTTTTTTTATAACGCCGGTTACGCCGCTATCGCGGGCAAAAAAAATTATTAAAGTCTGCAAGGGGTTTATTTATTATATTTCCGTTACCGGAACCACCGGAGCGCGGGAAATTTCTTATGAAGCATTGTCCGGGCACATAAAACAGTTAAAAAAAGAAACAAATCTTCCGATATGCGTAGGTTTCGGAGTGCATACAAAAGAGCAATTTGCAAACATCTGTAAGTTTGGCGATGGAGCAATTATAGGAAGCGCAATAGTTAAATTTATAAAAGAAAATCATTTAAAGCGCAATTTCCTGGGTGAGCTTAAAAAATACGTAAAATCATTAAAACCAGATTAAAGGCAACCAGCAGAAAAATCTCTGCTTAAAGGATGTTTAACCAACTATGTATCAGCTGACAAATATAAACGGAGCAACTTTTATATTTTCTCCTTTTAAAAGCATTGAAACGGCATCTTTGGGGGTTTTTATAAAAATAGGCTCACGTTTTGAAAGTAAAAACAACCGCGGGATTTCTCATTTTCTTGAGCATATGGTTTTTAAAGGAAGCAAAAACCATTCTTACCGGGAAATAAAAAGAGAAATAGAAGGCAGGGGTGGCGCGTTGAACGGTTTTACTTCCCAGGAAACTACAGCCTATTATGCGCATTTTTTAAGCAAAAATCTGCCTGTTAGTTTGGATATTCTTCTCGATATGGTGTTTTCTCCGTTGCTAAAGAACAACGATATAACCAAGGAAAGAAACGTAATACTGGAAGAAATAAAAATGTATAACGACCTTCCAACTTCGCGCGCGGGAAGTTTGCTTGACAAGCTTATCTGGCCGGATAATTCTCTTGGCGAAGAAATTATAGGTTATGTCCCTACCGTAAGCAGAATAGGCAGGAAGGATTTATCTTCCTTCAGGGAGAGTTATTACAAGCCCTCGAATTTAGTAGTTTCTTTTAGCGGAGATTATCATTATGAAAAAGTATTGAATTTACTTAGAGAAAAGATTAATAAGATACCTCAAAAAGCCAGCCTTAAATACACCGCACCTTGTGCGCTTTCCGGTAGATACATTAAAATAGAAAATAAAAAGATTGAACAAACACATCTATGCATAGGTTTTAGAAGCGTTTCTTATTTAAGCCGCAAAAAATTTGTCGTAGAACTTATAAGCGTTATATTGGGCGCAAATATGAGCAGCCGGCTTTTTGAGGAAGTGAGAGAAAAAAGAGCCCTTTGCTATGAAATTTCAACGGATGCCAGAAAATACAAAGATAGCGGAGCATTCGTAATCCACGCAGGCCTGAATAAGGATAAAATTAAAGTAGCTATGGTAAGTATTTTTAAAGAACTTGATAAAATTAAAGAAATAAAAGTTAGCGATTGCGAATTAATGCGGGCAAAAGATTATATGCTGGGCCAAATTGTAATGGGCTTGGAACGTCCTCAGGGGCGCATGTTTTATCTTGCGGAAACTTATCTTTCTCTGGGGAAAATTTATTCTCTGGAAGAGATAAAAGAAGAAATAAAAAAAGTAACGCCGGATGAAATACGGGATTTATCCAGGCAGATTTTTAATTTCAGTAATTTATGCATTTCCTGCGTAGGGGACATAGATAATAAAACCGAAAAGGTAATTGAAGAAGCTATAAAGCTTTTTAAATGATTAATCCTGCCAGACGGCAGGATGTTTGCTCTATTATAGGAGGTAGCTATTCCTAAAAAAATTTCACAAAGCAGGATAAAGGCATTAAAGGTTGCCCAATTTGCACTTGATAAAAAAGCAAAGCATACCATTATACTTGATGTAAGTAAGATTTCCGGGCTTTGCGATTATTTTGTTATTTGCAGCGCAGAAACCGGAACTCAGGCGGTTGCTATTTTAGATTGGGTAGCCGATAAAGCCAAAGAGAACAATTTTAAGATGCATCATTTCGAAAAAGATGAGCTGTCAGAATGGGTTCTCGGTGACTTCTCTGATGTGATACTTCACGTATTTGTTAATGAGGCAAGAAAATTTTATAACCTTGAGCATCTTTGGGCTGATGCTAAAAAGATAAGAATTACCCGGAAGAAAGAATCCGGGAGCTCCGGTAAAAATATATAAAGGAGATGCTATGCACGAGTATCACTTAGCCGAATCGGTGCTTAAAAGCATTTTAGAAAAAACGAAACATATGTCCGATATAAAAAGCATAACGCTTATTCGTTTAAAAATAGGAAATCTAAAAATGGTAAGCAAAGAAACTTTCAGCGAAACCTTTAAGCAGGTATCAAAGGGTACTATGTGCGAAGGAGCCAAGCTGGATATAGAAGAGGTAATGGGAGATACCCTTATCGTAGAAGACATCGAAGGAGAATTCTTGGATAAATAAAAATGTTTACCGGAATAATCAAAGAGATAGGCGAAGTAGAAAAGATAGCAAAAAGCAGCGCTTTAACCAAAATCGGCGTAAAGGTAAAAGCTGTTTTCGAAGAAACAAAAGTCTCGGATAGTATTTCCGTAGACGGCGTTTGCCTGACGGTTACTAATAAAACAAACGGCGTTCTATATTTTGATGCAGTTAAATCTACAATTGAAAAAACAAACATTAAAAGGCTTAAATTAAGAGATTTTGTAAACCTTGAGCCGGCTCTTAAAATGGGGGAAAAATTAGGTGGGCATTTTGTCCTGGGGCATATCGATATAGAGGCCAAAATAAAAAGAATAATTAAAAAAAATAATTATTGGTACTTAGAGGTAAACTTGCCGGTAGATTTTCGAAAGTACGTAATCGATAACGGTTCAGTTTCTTTAAACGGGATATCCCTTACAATAAAGAAAGTAACACCGCGTTTTTTTACCGTTGACATAATCCCTTTTACCTACGAAAATACAAATTTGAAATATAAAAGAGTGGGCGATTGGGTAAATATTGAGTTTGATTATCTTTTAAAAAGTAGGGCGAAGGTTTAAGTTTAACCTTTATTCTATTCTAGGCATCCCGGATATTTATCCTCGATGCCGATGAAAAACAAGGAATAACCTTGTATAGTTTTCTTTTTCATCGGGAGGTAGCGCAGTCCGGCTAGCGCGTTTGGTTCGGGACCAAAAGGCCGAGGGTTCAAATCCCTCTCTCCCGATCTTTTTTGAGTTCAAAATATCTTACGTTCCATAAAGTGCATATTGGCGGTTGTGGCAGGTTTTGGAACAAATATGAAGAAGCTCGCCTGCGGCGAGATTTGTTACAAATCCATCTTTCTCGATCTTTTTTGTTTTTATCTGTCGTCTACCATCTGAAATCTGCTATCTGTTTTTCCCACTTTTTCATTGCAAATCAACGATAATCCGATAAAATATTGTGATGAAAGTTTTTTGGGAGTGTATCGGATTTATCCGATACACATGCAGGGGGTTTGGGTGATTGCAGGCAATCTCCCAAGGGGTGACAGCGGAAAAATACGATGAAAAAAAGTATTTTGGAGCGCCATAGGGGCGAAGCCCATATGGAAAAGATAGCACACGAGCATAAAGCGAGTGTCTATCTTGGCATTGATTGGGGGGGTACCTATATAAAAGCCGGGATAGTAAATTCAAACGGCAAAATCCTAAAGAAAATAGTGTATTCTTCGGGCAGCCTTCGCGAACGAAAAGCGTTTATAGGCGAGATAAAAAGGCTAAAAGAGACATTTAGAAAATACAATATCAAAGCCGTAGGCGTGGGCGCGCCGGGAATAATTGACGTAGAGAGAGGCTCAATATACTACCTTCCGAATATCCCGGGTTGGGAAAATTTTCCTCTCAAAACAATACTTACAAAAGAACTTAAAATTCCCGTGTTCATTGATAACGATGCAAATATTTTTGCACTTGCCGAGGTTCGCCGCGGCGCAGGCTGCGGAAAGCGCCGCGCAATATTCCTGACGCTTGGAACGGGCCTTGGAGGCGCTGTTATTTCTGATGGAAAGATTTTAGAAGGGCGTACCAGCGCTTCCGAACTAGGCCACGTAGTCATAGACATAAATGGAAAGCATTGCGGCTGCGGAGGAAGCGGCTGTATTGAAACTTTTACGGGTAGCAACCATTTACTTGAAAGATACCGGCAGCTTAAAAAAATGAAAACGGCCCCGAAAGAAGTTAAGGAAATTTTCGATAGGGCAAAAGCAAAACAAAAAGAGGCATTGATTGTTTGGAAAGAATTTTCTGCCTATTTAGGAAAATTCCTTGCCGGCATGGTTAATATATTTAATCCGCAGATTATAATCTTTGGCGGCGGTGTTTCCGGGGCATTTAGCCTGTTTGGCCCGTTCCTTTGGCGCGTTTTAAAGGAGCAGGCAATGTGGCCGCAGCTTGCAGATTTAAAACTGGTTAAAGCAAAACTAGAAGATGCAGGAATAATAGGTGCAGCTTTGCTGGCTAAGGAAAAATTAGAGGAGCGTAAATGAAGCTATTTATTGACAGTGCAAACCTTGAAGAAATAAAAAAAGCAAACTTGCTTGGAGTCCTCGATGGAGTTACTACCAATCCCACCCTTCTTGCTAAAGAAAAACAAAAGCCCATAGAGCAGCTTAAAAAAATATGTAGTGAGGTTACCGGGCCTGTGAGCGCGGAAGTCATCGCTCTTAGCGCGGCAGATATGATAAAGGAAGCGCGGAAACTTTCCAGGCTATCGGAAAACATTGTTATAAAAATTCCTTCAACGGTTGAAGGCCTTAAGGCAACAAAAGAGCTTACCTCTTTGGGCATAAGAACAAATCTTACTCTTTGTTTTTCGGCCTCCCAAAGCCTGCTTGTTGCAAAGGCGGGCGCAACTTATGTTTCTCCTTTTGTCGGCAGGCTTGACGACATTTCTTTTGAAGGAATGGATTTGATAAAAGATATCAAACTAATCTATAGCCAATATGGTATTCCTACCCAGATAATCGTTGCCTCAATCCGGCATCCTTTGCATTTTGTTGAAGCAGCGAAAATTGGAGCAGACATAGCAACGGTCCCTTATGCAGTCATTGAAAAGTTGATGCAGCATCCTTTAACCGACATAGGGATAAAAAGATTCCTTGAGGATTGGAAAACTTTAGACGCCAAACATAAATGAAAGAAATATTTAATAAGAAAGTTTTTACTGTAGTTATTTTTATTCTTTTTTCGTGCCTTCCTTTTCTGGCCTATCCTCAGGAAAAGGTCCTTCCCGTTGAAATTAACGGCGATGAAATAAATTATGTGCAGGCAGACGGCACAGTTTTTGTCAAAGGCCATGTAAAACTGAAATACCAGGAGATGGTGATTACCTGCGATGAGGCAAGCTATAATGCCAATTCCAACATTGCTAACCTAAAAAGCAACGTAAAAATAGTAAGAAAAGACACAACTATTTATGGCGAAGCGGTAGTTTATAATTTTAACACCCAGAATGCGAAAATGGTAAATATGAGGATGATAGCGCCGCCTATTTACGGAAAGGCAGCTTCCGCCGGCAGCGAAGGACCGAATAAGTATGTGTTAGACAACGGGTATGTTACGACATGCGACTTAGAAAAACCCCACTATAGATTAATGGCAAAGCAGATAATTGCTTATCCTAAAGTAAAAATTGTTGCCAAAAACGTTGTGATGAAAGTAAAAGAAATACCTGTCTTTTATTTTCCTTATTTAGCGCTCCCGCTTAAATATAAGACTTTTCCGTTCCAGATAATTCCTTTTATGATAGTCCCAGGAAAAAGCGGAGACTGGGGTTATTATGTTCTGGGGCGCTACCGTTATGTTCTTAACGACCGTCAGCGCGGCAGAATTATACTTGATTGGTATCAGAACAGGGGAGTAGGCACTGGCGTAAGCCATCATTCAGATACGGAAAAATTCGGGGAAGCTTTCGCAAATTTATACTATCTAAACGATGAGTTCAACAAACCTAAAAATCGGGATGAGCTTTTTAATAAATATCCGGAAAGGAAAGGCTTGGATGATAGCCAGTTGCCGCAGGACCGTTACAAAGCTCAACTTTCTCATAGCTGGCAGCCTACAGACCGGCTTTCTTCATTGAGCGAATTAAACAAATTCTCTGATCAGTTTTTTATGAAAGATTTTTTTGAAAGGGAATATGATATAGACCCGCATCCCTTAAGCTATAATCTAACCACCTATTCCTTTTCTAACTCATCGCTTTCTCTTTTAACCCAGGGCCGGGCAAATAAATTTTTCAGCGAAACAGAATACCTGCCGCAAATGGAATATGATTTTTTCCAGCAAAATCTTGGTAACAGTAATTTGTATTTAACGTCAAAAACAACTGCTGGCTCGCTTTCTCAAAAAATTGCAAATATAAATGACGATTACAACGCTCAAAGGGTTAATACTCACAATGCTTTTAATTACCCTAAAACATTAGGCTGGCTTTATGCAAATCCTTACGTGGGAAATTACAGCACATTTTATTCAAAAAACCTAAACGGCAGTGAGAATATTTTTCGTACAGCTCTTGAAACGGGCATAGATTTCAGCACAAAAGCCTACAAGACATTCAATACGGATTTTAACTTATTCGGCCAGGATGTCGATAAAATTAGGCATATAATTACGCCAAAAATAAGCTACAATTATATAACCAAACCAAGCGTATCCAAGGACAACATATATTCAATTATTCAATTTGACAATATAGATAATCTGCAGAGGACCCAAACCGTTACCATAGCCCTGAATAATAAGTTACAAGCAAAAAATGCAGAAACTACCTGGGATTTTGTATACTTCAGCCCTTCCTTAATATATCAGGTTGATAAAAAAGATAAACGCGGGACGTTAGACAGATTAGGCACATATCTTGATACGATACAGGCAGATTTAGAAGTTTATCCAAAACCCGGTATTTCTCTAAAAGGCACTGCCCAATATGACAAAGTCGTTAACACTTTCAGGGAAGGGAATCTCGACGTTACATTCAGTGACGATGTTAACAAAAAGTATTCAGTGTCAGTAGGACAACGATACGTGCGCGAATACAATTACGATACAGATGTTGGCGTATACAGCTCTCAAACCACGCTTGATTTTAATTATCAATTGACCCCGAAGCTTTTATTTAAAAATTATACCCGCTACGAATTTAAAACCGGTAAATTTCTTGAACAGCAATACGCTTTGCGCAGGGACTTGCATTGCTGGTGGATGGATGTCGGAGTCAATGTGGATAAACAGAGAGAAGGAATAACCGATTTAACTCTTTGGGTCGCCTTTACGCTTAAAGATTTTCCGGATCTGCATATCGGTTTCGACCAAAGTTACAGCGGCGCAAAGAGCAGTTATTAAGAGCGGTATATTTTATGAAAATACCACAGAAATATAAAATCTGCGTAATAGGCGCTGGCCATGTGGGGCTTGTGAGCGCTGCCTGTTTTTCGGAACTGGGGTTTAAGGTAATTTGCGTTGATAACGACACCAGAAAGATAAATTTTCTTAAGAAAAAAATTATCCCTTTCTACGAACCGGGGCTCGATTCAATCGTAATAAAAAACACAAAGAAAGGAAACCTTGTTTTTTCATCAGCGCTTGAGGCAAGCGTAAAGAGGTCAGATATAATATTTATAGTTGTAGGAACTCCGCCGCTTCCCGATGGGTCAGCCGATTTGACCTCAATAGAAAATGTTGCAAGGGCAATTGCCAGGAATTTGAATTCTTACAAGCTGGTTGTTGAAAAATCTACCGTTCCCGTGCAGACAGGAAGCAAGGTCAAGGAAACAATATGCAGGTATAGGAAAAATAATGTAGAATTTGACATAGCGTCTAATCCGGAATTTTTAAG
>JAQVOZ010000049.1:0-2865 GCA_028702365.1 Candidatus Omnitrophota bacterium
TGGTATTGCCTGCGGGTTATATAAAAAGAGAAGCCACGGCGAGCTAATTGACATTTCCGAATGCCTTATTTGTTCAAAAGATACGGGCGTAGTGCTGAAAGCAGTTAAAGATTTTTTTACAATGAAAAGGAATTCCGTTTATAACAAGTTTTCGCATAAAGGGTTCTTGAGAAACCTTATTATGAGAGAGACCAAATTTTCGAATGAACTTATGCTTGGGTTGGTTACAACCAGCAGCGAAGAACTGGATAAAGATGGTTTTATCAATATGCTTAAAGGATTAAATCTAAACTCAACCCTAAAGTCGGTTCACCGCATTGTTAATGATTCGATTTCCGATGCAGTTATATTTGAAAAGAAGGAATTGCTCTTTGGGGAAGCTACAATTGAAGAAAAGCTGGCTGAATTCAAATTCAAAATAGCAATCGACTCATTCTTCCAGGTAAATCCCGTTGCCATAGAAAAACTTTACGGAAAAATAAAAAATTATGCAAATCTTAATAAAGAGGAGAAAGTTTTAGACCTTTTTTGCGGAGGCGGCTCTATAGGCATTTTCCTTGCAGGTATGGCAAAGTTTGTATGGGGGGTTGAGGTGTCACAGGCGATAGTCGATTGCGCCTGGCAGAATGCCAAGGAAAACAACATTGAAAACATTTCCTTTTTTACCGCTGACGCACGGGCATTTTTAAATACGCAGGGCGCATTTTACAAGGATATAGATGTTTTAATAATTAATCCTCCGCGTTCAGGCTTATCAAACAAGATAATAAGGGCGATTTTGCGGCTCGCGCCTAAAACGATATTCTATTCTTCCTGTAATCCGGATACGCTTTTTGCAAACCTTAAAGAATTAGCGGTTTCCTACAAGCCGGAATTCATTGAGCCTTTCGATTTCTTTCCGCACACCCCGCATTTGGAAACGCTTGTGCTGTTAAAAAAATCCATAAGCTGAAATATTCAGGCTGGCGCTATGCTAAACTATTGCAAATTACCGGTTTCGCGGTAACATAATTTCTATCCCGTTTCCAGATAAGCGCGGGCACGCCTTTAGCTGCCCGCGAATTAGTGGTTCGGGACGTTGCTCCACAAGGAGCTCCAGTATGCAGGATAATAATTTTAACATTTCAGGATTTTCGGTAAGTATTTTAAAAAAAGAGCTTATTTGCCCTTTCCGCACGTCTTTGGGCGAGCACAAGAACTTAGAAAATATTTTATTCACGCTTAAACTGGAAAACGGGACAGAAGGATACGGTGAAGCAGGCATAGCAACGCATATTACAGGTGAAACAGTAGAGGCAACTTCAAAAAATTTAAATGATGCTGGTAATCGCCTGACAGGCGCGGATATCCGCGATTATCTTTCTATATCCGCAGAGCTTAATGAAACTTTACCCTGCAATAAAAGCGCTGTAGCAGCCATTGAAATGGCGCTGTTTGATGCTTTAGGAAAGTCTTTAGGGGTACCTTTATGGAATTTTTTCGGAAATGTACCCAGAAAACTGGCGTCAGACATTACTATAGTGATATCTGGCTTGAATGAAACAGAAAAAACCATAAAAAAATTCTACCAACAGGGTTTTCGTTCTTTTAAAGTCAAAATAGGCAATGACATGGACGCCGACTTTAAAAGGATACGGATTATCAAAAAGATTGCAAAAAATTCAAAGATTTATCTTGATGCAAACCAGGGTTATAGCGCGGAAGAAACCCTTCGCTTTTTAAACCTGCTTAAAAAAGTAGATATAACTCCTGACTTAATAGAGCAGCCGGTTAAAAAAAATGACTGGGAAGGCCTTAGGCGGATTACAAAATCTTCAAAGGTGCCCGTGTGCGCTGATGAAAGTGTTGCTTCCGTTGCCGATTGTATAAAAGCCATAAAAGAAAAAGCAGTTTCTGCTATAAACATAAAACTTATGAAATCCGGGTTAATACAAGCGAGAGAAATAGCATTGCTTGCGGCTCATTGCGATATTGATTTAATGATTGGAGGAATGCTTGAAAGCTCTTTGGCTATGACAGCTTCAGCGCATTTAGCGGCAGGGCTAGGCTGTTTTAAATATGTAGACCTTGATACGCCTTTTTTTCTGAGAGAAGGCACAAAAAATCCTTATTTAAATTCGCGCGGCATTTATGATTTAGCAAAAGTAAAGAGAGGCATAGGCATTAATCCCCTTGCGGGGACATCGTCCCATGGAGGCTCCAGCCCAAAATGATAACCGAGAGTTTACCGATAATTATTTTTCTTCTGGCAATTGAGGCTTTGGTGCTTTCTGTGTCGCGTCATCCTAAATTTAAAAAATATTTCAAATTCATTCCGGCAGTTTTTTGGATATATTTTCTTCCGATGCTTTCATCGAGCTTTGGCCTGATTGATTCAAAAAGCCCAATTTATCAAAATATTTCTTTTTATCTGCTTCCCTCAGCGCTTGTGCTTTTGTTGCTTAGTTCGGACATAAGAGCGATTTTAAAACTCGAGAAACAGGCTCTGATAATGATGCTTGCAGGAAGCCTTGGCATTATGATAGCAACCCCGGTTGTGTTTTATCTTGTCAGGCAATGGGTGGGCGCTCAAATGTGGTCAGGCTTCGGAGCTTTGTCGGCTTCCTGGATAGGCGGTAGCGCAAATATGATCGCAGCAAAAGAAGCATTAGGCACGCCGGACGCTGTTTTTACGCCGATGGTTATAGTAGATACTATTGTTCCTTATACCTGGATGGGCATAATGGTTGCTGCTGTAGCATTGCAGCCGGCATACGATAGGTGGAATCGTTCAAACAGAGAAGTCATCAACGCATTAGGCTCTAGAGTGCTGGCTGTAAACTGTGACAAAGAGAAAATAAAGAGTTTGCGGAAAGTAATTGTCAT
>JAQVOZ010000049.1:2875-8459 GCA_028702365.1 Candidatus Omnitrophota bacterium
TGGCAATTTTATCAGGATTTATTTCAATCTATATCGCCAATAAATTACCGGTAATAACCAATGTCATTTCAGGTTATACCTGGGCAATTATAATTGTTTCTATTTTAGGAATCTCTCTTTCGCTGACGCCTCTTAAAAAACTTGAAAATTTCGGCTCGCAAAACGTAGGTTATTTTATATTATATTTTGTTTTAACCTCAATCGGCGCGCGGTCGAATATTTCGCACATTAACTCAACCCTTATTCTTATCGCCGCCGGGTTTTTAATAGTTATTCTGCACGCAATAGTATTGCTTTTTACATCGCGCCTCCTGCACGCGCCTATGTTTTTGGTGGCAACCGCAAGCCAGGCAAATATCGGAGGAGTTGCTTCAGCTCCGATTGTTGCTGCAATCTATGAGCCAGGGCTTGCTTCGGTTGGGTTGTTGCTTGCAATATTGGGAAATATTTTAGGCACGTATCTTGGAATTATAACCGGCCAACTTTGCCATTTATTCGCATAAATGAGAAAAATTTATTGCCTATTTATCTTTTGTTTATTACTTACTTCCGGCTGCTGTAATGTGCAGCAAAGAATTAATTTAGCAGGCTCCGTAAGCATTCCAAATACGATAAGAGAAATGAAAACCGCAGGTTTCTGGATAGCCAAAATAAAAGACCCTGACAGAATAATTCTTGATGCAAAGGCCGTAGAGGAATTCAACAGGAAAGTAGAAAGGGAATTGAATTTGATAATTAACCCGCTCACCGAGCCTGCACGGCATAACGAAAAAACAATAAAAAACGATTTGCAAAAAGAAATTGAAAGTTTTTCCAAAGGCAAGTTTTATACCGCAAACGGAAAAGCAGCTGATAAAAGTTTTTATGAAGCGATAAGGCAAAATATTAATTTGCCACGGATAAAAAATCAAATTAATGCCAGATTCGGATTTTTGAGCCATTACGACAACCAGAGGCTCCTTCCAACGGATGAGTTGTTAACCAGGGAAGAAGGAGATGTTGAGTTTGATGAGCTTCAGAACAGTTCTCTGGATGTGGGCACCCCGCTTGTTATCCTGCATGAAACGAATGACGGCCTTTGGGCATATGCACAGGCGCCTTCAAGCTGCGGGTGGTTTAAAAAAGAAAAAATAGCCTTCTGCAGCGAGGCAGAGTTTAAGGAATTATTGTCCAGCAAAAATTTCGTTGTAGCTACGCAAGCCAAGACAGATATTTTCTTGGATGAAAACTTAACCAAGTATTACGACTATGTAAGAATGGGGGCAAAATTTGCATTTAATGAAACAGCCAGCCCGCAAGTTTTTGAAATCATTATCCCTTCAAGGATGGAAGACGGAAAGCTTCTGGCGCAAAAAGCTTATATTAGAAAACAGGATGCGAATATAGGGTATTTATCCTATACCCCAAGGAATATTATCGAACAGGCATTCAAATTACTGAACAGCCCTTATGGCTGGGGCGGCGCAAACGGCGAGCAGGACTGTTCAAGTTATATACAGGAAGTATTTACAACCGTAGGAATTTCTTTACCGCGTAACTCTTCGGCGCAGGCTAAAACCGGTACAGCTCTCGGAAATTTTAAGGGTGGCAGTGAAACAGAAGAAAAATTAAAAGTAATTAGACAAGAAGCAATTCCCGGAGCGACAATTTTACAAATGAAAGGACATATAGTCTTGTATATAGGTATGTACAAAAATGCTCCATACATAATTCATGAAACACACGGTTACGGGCAAAGAATTAATTCAGAAAATATCAGCTGGATTGTAAACCGCGTAATTGTAAGCGATTTAGCGCTTGGCGAGGGCTCAAAAAAAGGCTCCCTGATTTCGCGCATTATAAATATACGGGCAATTAAATGACAAACGGGACAAAAAACACAGAAAATATCCGTGAGGGTTATATCAAAGTTACCGGAGGAAAAGTATGGTATAAAATATCCGGCGCCGATAAAAATAAAGCCCCTTTGATTGTTTTACATGGAGGCCCTGCTGCTTCGCACTATTATCTTGAACCGCTTGAAGCTTTGTCCGGCACGCGGCCAATAGTTTTTTATGATCAGCTTGGCTGCGGTTCTTCGGATAGGCCAACCGATAAATCACTTTGGACAATAGAGCATTTCATAGAAGAGCTTTCTCAGATAAGAACAGCCCTTGGCCTGAAAAAAGTGCATATACTAGGCCATTCCTGGGGAACAATGCTGGCAATTGATTATATGCTAAGATTATCGCCTAAAGGCATTGTAAGCCTGATACTTTCAGCGCCGTGCCTTTCTGCCAAAATGTGGAGCCTCGACCAGCAAAAATACCTCTTGGAACTTCCTCGACAGATGCAGGAAATAATTTTTAAAACGGAAAAAACCGGTAATTTTTCTTCTAAAGAATACCAGGATGCGATGCTGTATTATTATAAGCTTCATCTTTGCAGATTAGACCCATGGCCTGATTGCCTTAACAAAGCTTTTAATGAAATTAATTATGAAATTTATAAATATATGTGGGGGCCAAGCGAATTTACAATTACCGGGACACTTAAAAGCTATGACAGAGCGAATGATTTATACAAAATAAAAATACCTGTTTTATTTACCTGCGGTGAATTTGACGAAGCTACTCCGCAAGCTGCCGATTACTACCACAAAAAAATCCCGCAATCAGAACTTTTTGTTTTTAAGGGCGCCTCGCATAATCATCATCTGGAAAAAACAAACGAATACCGTAAAGTTGTAGATGATTTTCTTAAAATAACAGAGAGCGAATAGATTTTAACTTATTGAAAAATCCATTATCTAGTTGTAAGATAAATAAATACTTAAGAAGGAGGTAGCACGCACGACCTTAAGCCAATTTTAGAAGAACATCCGTTTTTTAAAGGCCTCAAAACAGAATACCTTGATTTCATGATAGGTTGTGCTTCTAACGTGCGTTTTAAAGAAGAAGAAATTATTCTTCGGGAAGGAGAAGCGGCGGACAAATTTTTCTTGCTACGGGAAGGAAAAGTTGCCCTGGAAATAAATATACCCCAGCATGAACCAATCACGGTTCAAACACTCGAAGGAGGAGATATCCTTGGCTGGTCGTGGCTTATACCGCCGCATTTTTACCGGTTTACCTGCCGCGCACTTACTGAGGTCCGCGCAATTGCTTTGGATGGAAAGTGCCTTAGAAATAAATGCGAAGAAAACCATGATTTAGGTTATGAACTCTTAAAGCGCCTCGCGAACGTGTTTACTCAGAGGCTTGAAGTTACCAGAAAACAGCTTATAAATATATATGAGGTAGAGCGTAAATAATGTATCTAGCTTAAGGAAATAATATGAACAAAAAAATAATCATTACAATATCCACCATTGTTCTATCCATAATTTTTTGTAGCACCATTTATGCGAAGAGCGATATGAGTGTGGGGGAGATGCTTGAGAGGCAGATGTGGGAAGATGTAAAAACGGGCAAAAGCGAAATGTACGAGCTAAAAATAGCAGATGCATTTCAATCAGTGCACGAAGACGGCATGCGAAACCGAGAAGAGGAAATAAAATTGCTTAAAGAATTAAACTTAGGCGATTATCAGTTAAGCAAATTCAATATTACAAGGCAGGCAGATGCTATAATAGTTACTTATCTGGTACAAATGACCAAAAAAACTGCCGAAGGTAAACAAATATCGGATACGCCAACGCCAAGGCTAAGCGTTTGGATTAAAACAGAAAAAGGCTGGCAATGGCTTGCGCATGCCAATTTGAATGTGGCTAGAAAATAAGCGTGGTAATTAATAATTTATCCTTTGCGCTTACCCTGCAGGCCAAAGCGCCTCGGAAGTTATTTCTTTAGCCGTAGGCGAAGAAAATAAGGAGGTTTCCATGGACCCGTTACTTAAAAAAATAATCAATGCAGCTGGTGTTTCCGGATATGAAGGCGAGATTACAAAAATAATGTATGATGAGTTTAAGAAAATCACGAAAGAAGTGGAAATTGACGCCTTCGGCAACGTAATCGCGCACAAAGGGCAGGGCACAAAAAAAATTATGATTGCAGCACATATGGATGAAATAGGCCTTCTTGTTAAATATATAACCAAAGAAGGGTACCTTAATTTTATTAAAATAGGCGGGATAGACGACAGGGTGCTTGTCGGCCAGCGCGTTGTTGTAAAATCAAAGAAAGGTGATATTTGCGGAGTTATCGGAATGAAGCCGCCGCATCTCGTCAAAGAAGAGGAAAGGAAAAATCCGATAAAATATACCGATATGTTCATAGATATCGGCGCAAAAACAAAGGAAGAAGCAGAGAAAAGAGTTTCTATAGCTGATTCAATTATTTTTGAGCCGAATGCGGGCGTACTTTCCGGAAATCTCATTTACGGCAAAGCCATCGATGATAGGGTGGGTTGTTTTGCTTTGCTAAAAATTTTAGAGCGGCTAAAAGTCAACGCGCAAATTTATGCAGTCAGCACTGTCCAGGAAGAAGTAGGCCTTAAAGGAGCGCGCACATCTTCCTTTAAGATAAATCCGGATTTTGCAATAGTCTTGGATACAACAAGCGCAGGGGATACGCCGATGATAAAAGAGAACGAATCAAACCTGAAACTTTCTTTGGGGGCCTGCATTACAGTGATTGAAGCAGCAGGCCGTGGAATTATAGTCAGTGAAAAAATAAAAAATCTTTTTATGGATACGGCAAAAACAAATAAAATAAAATATCAGCTTGATGTGCTTGAGGGAGGAATGACTGACGGCGCAATGATTAATATGAACAGAGAAGGAATTCCAACCGGCGTATTAAGCGTGCCCAGCCGCTATGCGCATTCGCCAACGGGTGTTTTTAGCATGGAGGATTTAAACTCCGTGGTTGAACTTGCAGTCAAGGCTATAGAAAATTTTGTTAAACGTTGATAACAGGCGATTTACCGCGTTAATGCAATCATTTTATTCTTAAACATAAACAAATGAAAAAAAGTGGGTTTCTTTTTGCTGGCCTATTTGTATTGTCGATATTTACGCAAGGTTGTTTATGTGCACATCAAGGGAAAGATGCAGTTTCTCAATTTTCAACCATGAATGCTTTAATGCAGGGCCTCTACGAAACCGATTTTGATTATGGCCGCATCAGGGAATACGGCGATTTTGGCATAGGCACTTTTAACGGCCTTGACGGAGAAATGGTTGCCTTGGATGGCAAGTTTTATCAGGTAAAATCAGACGGCTCAGTCCAAATGGTGGATAATTCGATGAAAAGCGCTTTCTGCATGGTTAAGTTTTTTAATCCAGATAAAAAAATAGAATCAAGGGGAGAAACTGATTATGCCAGCATGATTGAATGGCTGGAACAAAAAATATCTTCGAAAAATATTTTTTATGCAGCAAGGATAGAAGGTAAATTCAGCTATATAAAAGCACGAAGCGTTCCCAGGCAGGAAAAGCCTTACAGGGGACTTTCAGAGGCCGCCAAAGCTCAACGCATATTTGAATTTAAAGATATAGAAGGAACGCTTGTGGGGTTTAGATTCCCTGATTATATGTCTGAAGTTAATATGGGGGGATGGCATTTTCATTTTATAAGCAAATCCGGCGCATCTGGCGGGCATG
>JAQVOZ010000050.1 GCA_028702365.1 Candidatus Omnitrophota bacterium
TATGATTCAAGCGCAAAAAAAGAATATGAAGAAGCCCTTCTTAAAGCAAAATTTCTCACTCAAAGCGCGGAAAGTTTTTCTCTTATAGAGACTATTCTTTATGACGCGCGTTTTGGATACCAGTTAATCGATTTACACTTAAACAGGCTTGAAAAGTCCTGCGAATATTTTTCAATCAATTTAGAGGCGGAAAAGCTTAAGGAGGAATTGGCGGTTTTAGGTAAGAAACTAAAGACAGCCGGAGGTAAATTTAAAATAAGAACATTAACTGATTTCGAGGGAAACTTTGAAATAGAAAAATCTCCTTTAGATGAGCCGGATTTGCCCGCGGCAATTAAAATAAGCGAACAAAAGACAGACCCGGAAAATCCTTTTCTTTATCACAAAACAACCAGGCGCAAACTATACGAAGAAGAGCTCAAGAAATTCCGCAAGGAAGGGCTTTTCGAGGTAATTTTCTTAAATAAATATGGCGAGCTTACCGAGGGGAGCATAACCAACGTATTTGTTTTAAAAAACGGCATCCTTTATACTCCGCCTGTAAAATGCGGATTATTGCCGGGCGTTTTGCGGGAGTATCTTCTTAAGAATGGCCAGGCAAGGGAAAAGGTGCTACGAAAAGAGGATATCAAAAACGCTAAAAAGTTATATATAGGTAACTCTGTGCGAGGGTTACTTCAGGCAAAATTAGCTTGCTGATTTGGGAAATAAAAGTAAAATACAATAAAACGGCCGGCAAAGCATGAAACAATTAAAAGTTAAAACAGCATTCCTTAAAAAGATAAAATCAGATGTTTTCCTCCTGGGTCTTGATTCAAGCTATCTCGCCAACTCTGCGCGTTCCGGCCAATTCCTGCACGTAAAAGCCGACGACAAAACTACAATCCTGCGTCGGCCATTAAGCATCCATAAAATTGAAAAAAACCTTGTTTATATTCTTTTTCGCGTAAGAGGAAGAGGCACCAGGCTTCTTGCGAATGCCAAAAAAGGAGATATTTTCGATGTCATCGGGCCATTGGGCAATGGCTTTTGCATCCCACGTCCCACGCCCCACGCCCAACATATTCTTGTGGCCGGAGGGATGGGGGCGGCGCCTTTAGTTTTTCTTGCGGAAGAATTAGCAAAAAATAAAAATTCAAAATTAAAAAATAAAAACTTAGTTCTATTAGGGGCAAAAAGCAAAAAAGAGGTTTTAGCTGAAAGCGAATTTAAAAAGAGTGGATTTGAAATCCATGTCGCAACCGACGACGGCTCCCGCGGCTGCAAGGGCAGCGTGGTTGATTTGTTGAAAAAAAATCTATCCGCTATGCGCTCTTTGCTAAACGTTAATATTTATGCCTGCGGCCCCAAGGAAATGTTTTACGAAATCAAAAAAGTTTTAGAAAAATACCCTAAGGTACAGGCCCAAGTTTCTTTCGAGCAATTTATGGGCTGCGGCCTTGGGATATGTTATGGCTGCGTTATAGGAACAAAAGAAGGATACAAAAAAGTCTGTAAAGACGGGCCTGTGTTTGATTTGAAAATAATATAATACGTAGTTTAAAAAATTAAGAAGGAGAGATTATGCCAAGTTATATGAATGCCTTAATCCCTTTGATGGTTGGAGTTGTTATCCTGGCCTTTCCGCAGATTTTTACAAAAAAAGACTTAACTCAGAAAGAAAATATGCCTGCAAGAAAGAAAATACAAATAATAGGTATAGCAGCTATAATTCTCAGCGTGGTTATTTTCTTAAAAGGAACAGCTTTTAAATGATTTGCGTTCGATTACGCGTTTTTTCTGCGTTACGCCCGCGTAGGCGAAATAATGTACTAGATTGAAATTTAACATTTTATATACCCCTTGCGCCTACATACCGGTTAGATTCCCCGGCCTGTGGCCGTGAAATTTAACCGAAGCGCTTCGGGTTAAATTATCTAACTAAAGTTGGATAATTTAAGGAGGTTAACATGGACCCTTTTATTTCTGTAATTGTACCGGTAAGAAATATGGAAAGGACTATAGGCAAAACCTTCGAATATCTTATGGGGGTGGAATACCCCAGAGATAAGATGGAAATTGTATTTGCCGATGGCGGAAGCACCGATAATACAATTTCAATAATAAAAAATTATCAAAAAGAACACCCTTTCATTAAGCTTGTAGAAATACCTAAATGCCCTTCTCCCGGTTTTGCAAGAACCAAAGCCCTGGAAGCGGTTAAGGGTGATTTCGTATTTTTTACCGATGGAGATTGTGCTCCCTGCAAAGACTGGATATATAAAATGCTTGAGGTATTTAAGACCGACGCCAAAATCGGCGCGGTTGGAGGAGAAATTCTTACCTTAAAAGTTGACCCGAAGAATCTGGTTGAAATTTTCTGCCAGGCGTTCGGTTTTAACAGGGTTTCCTGGCGTTACGGAAATTTGCAGGAAGGCTACTATCCTGATTTAAGCGATATGGCTCCTACCCAGGTTTGCGGGCACAGGGCATACTTTTTTGTCACGGCAAATGTCGCCTACAGAAAAGAAGTTATAGACGCAAATGAGCGCAGATTCTGGGACTTGCCCACAGGCGAAGATATGGATTTTGGAATAAGAGCGAGGAAAAAAGGCTGGAAATTTTATTTTCTTCCATCGGCAAGCGCCGAGCATATGCACAGGGCTGACCTGCCGGCACTTTTAAAAGTGTGGAAGTCATACGGAGCAGCTCATCCGCCGTTACTTAAGGCTCATAGCGCGGACCGTATGGAAATAATATTTCAGTTTATAGGAAAATACCCGGAGCATCCGATACTTCGCATACCATTTTTCGTCAAAGGGTTTATTTATATAGGCAACTTTCATCTTATGCATATTTTTGGATTTTTGTTTTTGCTCTTTTTTGTGCTTCAATGGGGTTTTCCCTGTTCTTTCTGGTTAAAGCTATTTGCCTGGGTTTCTTTGGCAATAACTTCATATGTAAAATTTAAATATTTCAGAATGATATTCAATATTGAGCCTTACGATAAATGGATAGAGTTTGCGAAGATGAAATATTTAACCAATCTTTATTTTGTAAAAGGCGGGCTCAAGGGTTCCTTCAAGAATGGGACTTTTTGTATTGAACCCAGCTTCTAGAAAAAGCTTTCAGCTATCAGGTGTCAGCTGAAAGCTGACACCTGATAGCTGATGACTGAAAGCTATAAGGAGACAATATGTGGATTTGGTATGTAATTTTAGGCTTGGCTGCCGGGACCCTTAGCGGGCTTTTGGGCATAGGGGGCGGGTTAATCCTAATCCCTGCGCTTGTTTATATCTTTGGGTTAACGCAGCACCAGGCACAAGGCACAACTCTTGCTTTCATGATTCCGCCGATAGGCCTTCTCGCGGCACTTAAGTATTATCAAACCGGCAACGTTAAGCTTAATATCGCCATGTTTATGTGCCTCGGGTTTTTTGTGGGCGGATTTATCGGCGCAATATTTGTAGAAAAAATCCCCGAACCTTTGCTTAGAAAGATATTCGGCATAGCTTTATTGCTGGCTTCCTTTCGGATGATTTTCGGAAAGTGAAGCTCAACGTATGTCTTTTTCAATTACTGCGAGCAGGTCTTTCTTGAGTTTGTCCTTTGCTTCAAGGCAAACACCGAAATAAAGATCGTCTTTGAGAGAATAAAATATAGAAGGGCTGAATTGCCAGCCTTTAAAGCTAACAGGTAATTTGGTATAGGAAATATAAATGTACGTTTTCTCTTTTGCCCCGCCTTTTACCGGCTCGCCGTATACAATATAAAGCTCGTCCCTGCGCGATTTTTTCAGCGAACCACTGTCGAAAGAGGCAAGTTCGTTGTAGCCTTTTCTTAACATTGCAATGTCGTCATAAATTTTATTGATTATTTCATTGCCGCCCTGGATGTAAGATTGCGCAAAAACATTTGAGGCGAAAGATACCGAGGAAATAAAAAATAAAATTACCAGAAAAACCAACCGTCCATTCTTTGTCATGTAACTCCTTTATGCTTTAGAAATTATTTTATAAATTTAATGGCCAAAGGATATTGAAAATCCTCGCCTTTACTTGTCTTAACTGCCGCGACAATTATCATAACATAATCAAAAATTATTACGGCAGGGAAAAGCACAAATCCAATCAATATAAATGACGATAGCCACGCGCCAAATGCATAGATTAGAATAGAAAGCTGGAAATTTAAAGATTCTTTGCCATGCTTGTTAACTGCCGGTGAGTCAGCGTTTTTTATCAGCCAAATAATTAAGGGCCCCAAGACCCCGGCCAATCCTAAGAGGTGACACGCCATAGCCATATTATTTTCACTTTTCTGGTCCATATTTCCCTCCTTAATTTTCGCCTCAGGCGAAAATTAACCCGAAGCACTTCGGGGTAATTTCATGGCTCCCAGCCAGGAAATTACCCCGATATATAGGCGCAAGGGATGTAATATATTAAACCCCTATTTACCCCAAAACATCCATCCAAATAACCGCACAGCTATATAGTAAAGCCCCGCGAACGCGAAGCTATTGCTTTTCAGAATAATATAAAATTCCCTGTCAACTTCCCGGCGCTTGATAAATGATTTAAGCTCACGGCTAAATTGATAAAATACATCATGGATTAAAGAAGCGTAATAAGTTTTGCTTTGGCCTGTATCGAAATTTAAAACCCCCTCAAATGTCCCGACATAAATATCTTTCATCTTTAATTTGGGGCTGCAGCCATCCCAGGCATAACCTTTACAGTGCGTGCCCTTTATGATAACGTTACCGGCCGGCTCTAATTTAAACCACTCATTTTCAAATGCCCGCCCCTTTATAAGTGAAGCATGGCAATAATCTTGCTTTAGGCAATATACATAAACGCCCATAGTCTATTTTTTTCTCGCAGCTTCTATGAAAGGAAGCGCAAAACAAAAAACCAAGACTATCGAACCAATAATCATTGCATAATGCGTAATAAAAAAATGTAAAGAAATCGCAGCTTTGGGAATTACACCAAGGCCAACGCTTGAATCTTTCCATCTACCCATGCCTATTTGCATTACTAAATCGAACATGAGCTTTAGCGCGATGAATGAAGAAAACAAGATGACCGCACGTATTGTTGCCGATACCCATTTCATTCCTACCTCCTTAATTTCTTCGTCGTAGGCGAAGGAATTAACTTCCGAGGCGCTCTGGGAAAATTTCCTGTCCCAAAAACAGGAAATTTTCCCAGTATGCAGGCGCCCGGAATTACGTTTTAGTCCCTAAAGAAAACAGATTTTTTTCTTTTCATAATTATTACAGAGATAATTACCCATGGGATTATCAATATCTGAGTAAATAGTAAAAGTATACCAGCAAAACCAATTTCCTGTAAAAATAAATCCCACCTCCTGGTAACTCCTTCTGCAACAGCCATTGATGTGCCGGCGAGGCTTGCTGAAACCAGATACGCCGCCATAAATCCAAGTATCAGCCAGAACAAATAAATAATAATACACCTTTTGAGCCACGAGGAAAGTTTCGTGCACAGATAATAACAAAGATAAATCAGGCCGAGAGGTATTAAAAACACAGCCAGAAACATCGCAAGAGAAAATACCCTGTCCTTAATTTTATCCGCAATTAATGCAACCATTAGAAAAAGCGGGGCAAAAATACCAGTAGCAAATACTATTGGCCAGAAATTTAGTAATAGAAAAACAAGAAAATATTTAAGTTTCATGTTAGGTTAATTTTTTTTCTGTTCTTTAACTTTCTTCCAATAATCCTGGTAGTATTTGATTTGTTCTTCAAGTTTAATCGGTTTGTTGTTGAGAGTGCGCCATAAGGAGTCAAGTATAATGCTTGACATATCGTCGGGATGACGCACTTCTAAATTATTGAAGTATGTTTTAAGGCGCGACCCGCTCCAGAGGCCCCAGTTATTTCTTATCCACATTCCAAGGCCGTGATGGTATTTTGCCATATCAGCCTCCGCGCCTGCTTGCATTTCTTTGATTAATTCCGGGCTAAGCATTCTTTTTAATTCCGTGAAGCAGTCATTAAGATTTTCAGGAATGTATATTCCCGCCGGAGAGCTTTTGTCTTCGCTGGGCTTAATTTTGTATTTTTCGCCTTCCTGCGCCCGCGCATCTAAATTCAACAGGCAAATCAGCGAACAAAATACTAAAAAAATTATTTTTTTCATAAACTATTTAAACAGTTCTTTTATTTTTGGCCTGGCAAAGAAAATGGAAGTTGTTGACATAAATGCTATATATATCATATAAGATACAAAGAATATTCTACGGATATGCGCGGATGTGAATATATTGATAACGGCAGAAATACCACCTGGTTTAGGCAAGGGCGCCCCGTTTAACGCAGCGAAAAGAGCAGAAAAGCGGTCAGTAAGATTGGTAATAAAAAATACGCCCGAACCCGCGCTCCAGATAAACATAAAACTATAAATTAATCCAGCAAGAAAGCTCATCGAAATCAAATTTCGCGCAAAATATTTTAATTGTAAAATGGAAATCCCCGTATATGCGAATATTACTGCCACAAACAAGGTTGATATGATAAATATTATCATGGGCAGGGGTACCCACCTGCCCTTAACATACTTTTCTTTGTAGCCAGCCATTTCATTTCTGATTTGCTGAAGCTCTGCTTGTGCCTCAGCAAGTTTTGTGCTTTCGATTTCATTTTTTTGTTTTTCCATTAATTTTTCCGTTTCGATAATTTTCATAGTTACTGCTTTATAGGCAAGCGCCGCCATCTCTTTATGGGCAAAATAGACGAAGACGCCCTGTAGTGATTGCGCGCCTATAAGGACGAAAATAATGCCAAAGATAATCAAACCTATTGACGGTTTCTTCATGCTTTAAGCCATATTTTGCTAAACCGATTCGTCTGAAAACGAAATTAAATAGATAATCCCGGAACTTATCATAAGCCATCCAAGAGTCCGGTTTTTGAAAGAAATTATCATCCCCGTAATGCAAATAAGAAAAATTATCACTCTGGCAGTTATGTTTGTGTTGCTGATATTGAAGGAATACCATCCAATCCCCGGAAAGGCTTCCGCTACGAAGAAAAGGTAAAAATAGACAAACCCCACTGCCGTTACGCACAGAAGATTTAAGGTGTTATAAAATCTTACATTATCTCTTTTGACCCATTCTTTGGTTTGTATCCCGTCTATTGTCCTGATCCCGCTTAAAAAATATTTTTTCGACATGCCCCCATTGTTTACAAGAATGTATGAGTCTGTGCTTCCACGTATTTTGCCTTGAATTATTTCTTTTGACTTTAGAACGATGGTTTCCGAAAAGGCGGGGATGACAAAAACAATACTCAGAAGCAAAAATATTATTATTTTTCCCATATCATGATCCATTTTGCGTTATCAAAATTATACCACTACCCCCATAAATCAAAAGCAAAATTGCCAAAAAACCCCTTGCCTGCCTTACCAATTATATCTATAATAGACAAAACGGATTTTTCGAGGAATTGGCTGTTTTTAGTAATAAAATCAATGAATTTAGCCGTAAAGCTCAACAATTTCGAGCTCCCAACCCCGATTATCTGCGCATCAGGCACTTTTGGCTACGGAGAAGAGTTAAAAGGCCTGGTTAATTTTAAAAATATCGGCGCAATAACCACAAAGACAATCACGCCTCAATCCCGCGCCGGAAACCCGCCCCCAAGAATTTACGAAACAGAATATGGAGTTATGAATTCAATCGGTTTGGAAAATCCCGGCTTAGAGGGATTTTTAGAAGAAAAACTTCCAAAGCTGGTCAAGTTACCGGTAAAATCAATTGTAAGCGTCGGCGGATTTTCGCAGGAGGATTACGAAGGAATAGTTAAAAAGCTTGAAAATGAAAAAGAAATAGAAGCTCTTGAACTTAATCTTTCCTGTCCGAACATTAAAATGAAAAAAATGTTTTCACAAAACAAAGATGCAACTTACGGCCTCGTTAAATCTTTAAGGGCGTTTACCAAAAAAACTCTTATTGTAAAAATAACTCCTGAAGTAGAAGATATCGTAGAAATTGCAAAAGCCGCCCGCGACGCAGGAGCCGATGCAATTTCTTTGGTTAATACTTTTTTTGCGCTCGGCATAAACATTGAAACAAAAAAGCCTTATCTGGGAAGTATTTATGGCGGTTATTCCAGCCGGGCGATTAAACCGCTTGCATTGTATAAAGTCTGGCAGGTTGCGAGGAATATTGACGTTCCAATTGTCGGCGGAGGGGGCATCGAGAACGCGTCTGATGCAATTGAATTTATTCTTGCGGGTGCCGCCGCAATAAGTATAGGAACGATAAATTTAGTTTATCCAAACAGCGCAACCGATATAGTAAAAGGGCTAAAAGATTATATGAAGAGAAAAAAAATAAGCGATATAAATGAATTAAGAGGAGGAATGGTTTCGTAGATGAAAAATTCCAAATCACAAATTCCAAATCACA
>JAQVOZ010000051.1 GCA_028702365.1 Candidatus Omnitrophota bacterium
GTATATGTTGGCTTAGGAGACGCAGGCGCGGGTGCTTCATTATCCGAACCATCTGCATACGCATTCCCGCCTAACACAAGTGAGTTTGCGCCGGAGAGTAAAGAAAGCAAAACATTTTTCTTGGGAACGCTGATTGGTTTTTGGTATGAAGACTTAAGAGTGCTTGCGTAGTCGGGGCCGGCTGCGGAAATTACATCCTGGTACAACATGCAGAAAACAAGAAAAAAAGCTACCGTTCGGATAAACGGTTTTATCCGCTCTTTCTGCGTTTCGTTAAAAACTCCTGAATATTGTTGGTTGCTACTTTCGTCCATTTATTTCTCTAATAAATAAACAGAAAAGTAAAACTTCCCCCTTACCCCCAAGAATCTATTTTTATCTGGCTTTCGCCCCACCATATTCGTTTAAAAATAAAAAAGCCGGATTACCGTTTTGGATTTCGGTAACCCGGCTGACCTATTGATTCATGCAAGAAATAACGATTTTATCTCGCTACTCTTGCTCTTACTTTTTACTTTTAGGTCCCGTGGCTTTGCGCGCCTCAACTTACGTTGAGGTTTGCCCTTATCGTCTCCCAAATTTATCTTCTCTTATTACCTTTAAAATATAACATATTATATATATAAAAGTCAACCCAAAATCCGAAAAAGATGCATATTTTTTCAGTATTTTTAGCCTAGCCTAGGAATAAAAAATTTTCGTTAATTTTTCCTTAAAAGTGCAAAAACCAGACAGCACAGGTAGCTAGGCATCTTCCTTTGGATATTCCAACCCACTTTAACATTTTGGACAATTTAATTATAACTCCTTTTAAATAAATGACTTATGAATTACTTACATATTATATACTATAAACCTAGAGCCCGAAAAGGCAAAGGATTAAGTAGCTCATGCTGGCAACGGGTTATTTAACTTGATAATTTAAGCCTTAATTTCTAATCTATTTCTGTTGTTTTACTAAACATTCTTCTGTGCGATCAAGTTCTTTGTAATTATAAAACCAAACCCCTAATCACCAGGTTTGCCCAGCACCTCCTTCTCTGCAAGAAAATAATTTTTTGCCGGCTGTTGCAATCAAGAAAAACACCATATTTAGTTTAAATCTACAAACCACCTCTTTGCTGTGCTGTTTGGTATAAGTTTGCAAACTCATATATGCCATACTGGCCCAATAACCCAAGGCTTCAAGCCTATAATATCCACTAGGAGATATATACCCATATTTACCACTAATCTGGACAATTGATATATAACTACTTAATTTACAGTATGTTATGAACCATATCATTATTATATTATTGCCTGATTTATGCAACTTTGTTATTCAATTCTAGGCCTTTGCCTGAGGACATTATAAAGTAATGGATATTGCCTTTTTTGTCTATTTTAGACTACACAGATAAATAGAGAAATTACCCCCTTCACTAAAGTATCAATAACACATAAATATGGTTAATTTAGATTTTTGACAGAATAATACCAATAGGTTAAAAGCCTGAATTTTGAATATCTTGCCTTGAGAATACATAATTATTGGCGCAATTTTCAGTGCAAAAGACCCAGATCCCCGGGTACATCTCGCAGCCCCACAGGGTGCGTTGTAGTGCACCCTGCGTGCTGTGCTAGCCCGCCGAAAACAAACAGGGTACTTCTGTGCCCAGCAGGCTTTCAGCCTGTTGGACTAGCAATGGAGATAGCCTGCATTAACACATATCTGAAGCATCTATGGAGATTCGCCCCTATCAAGCATATACGCTAAATGGCCAATAATAATTTGGCGCTAAAGCAATGCCTTTGCCCTTACGATAGGCACAGCTTTTAATATGTTTAAGTGAAACCCCCTCCGGTAAAGTCCGGGGGCTTCCTCCTGAGCAGAAATCCCAAAAGAACATTCATCCCCCGGCTAAAGCCCGAGGATTTCTGCGCATCGATTAAAAATGAAAACGTTTTTATTTTTAATTAGTTTTAGCCTTGACAACGACTTTACTATATGTTATTGTTTAATTGGACAAAAGCACAAATAACAAAATGGTAAGAATGGGGAGGCGAAAAGTTCTCCCCTTTTTTATTTGGGGAGAAGCAGGAGGGCTCGATGAAAAGAAAAAGCTCTCAGAGCTTCAAAAACCTAAACTTCCAAAACAAGAAAATGCGGCACGCTTGCATGTATGTAAAAAAATTACTTTATGCAGGTTTTGTCAGCTTTTACCTCCTCTCTTGTTTATCAATAGAAACATACGCTTCTTCCTCGGTCAAATCGATGGGGCCTGTTCCCTCCCAAGGCGCCCAAGATGAGATTCCAATTCCGGGAAAATCTGATAGAATAGAACTCCCAATTCCATCATATACCCCAACCAGCTCATCGCAAATTGGCAAAGCTGCTGAAAACCAGCGCGCCGCGCTTATGGCTATAGATCAAAATATAGCCATGACAAACGCTATAACAAATTATCAAAGCGGCTTAGGCATTTCTCCTGTTAACAAACAAACATCCAGCAAAGCCCCCGATACCAAATTGGGGCTTAATCAAAATTTAGGTCAAGCATTAAAGCAAACTGCGCCGGCTCCACTTAAAGCGCCAGCGGAAACAGCCGCTCCTGAAGCAACGGCACCAAAGCCAGCGGCTAAAACAAAACCGCTTGCGCCTGTTACGCAGCAAACACCTAAGCCTATTACACCTATACAACCTTTGCCAAACAATAGCTTTGCACGGACATCTGCAAATTATAATATGCCTTTATCGGTTACTCGCATCCCGAATTTAAACAGCACTTTTAAGCCGGTTAAAATGGATATGCCTTTCGAAATTGCTTTAACTAATTTAAAATATACAAGTATTCCTAAGGTTAATTTGCAGATGAAACCTTTGGTAACAATAAAGCCAATAGTTAACCCAGCTCTAAAAACTCTGCAAACACAATCTTTTAACAATTCTGCGATGCCAAAGATTACACCTATAAACAATACCATGGTTAAGCCAATAGCTAATCTTAAACCACTCACAATGCCTAAGCTTGTTACCCCTGCAATGCTAAAGATTAATCCCATAAACAGCACATTAGTAAAACCTATAGCAAACATTAAGCCAATAGCAATGCCTATAGCAAGCATTAAGCCGCTTACAATGCCTAAGCCTATAGCTCCTATTAAGCCTATGCCAATGCCTAAACCTATAGTAAATACCTTAAGACCTATGCCTAATATTGCTATCTCTGCGATGCCTAAGATTAAACCCATAGATAACTTCGTGGTTAAACCTATAGCAAGCATTAAACCAATAGCAATGCCTAAGCCTATAGTAAATACTTTAAGACCCATACAAACACTTTCTTTTGTAAAATACACTATCCCTCCAATTGCACCCATGGGAAATATTATGGTTAAACCCATAGCAAGCATTAAGCCGCTCACAATGCCTAAGCCTATAGCTACCAACATTAAAGCTATGCCTATGCCTAAGTTTGCCCAGGTAGATATTCCTTCTTTAAGCTATATGAGCAAAACGTATAACTTCGAAATGCCTAAACAACTGGGAGCGATAACTACGCCTAAGATGACGCCAATTAAAGTTGCACCCATACGTTTACCTGACGTAGAAATTCCGCAATACGCTATGCCTAAACTTACAGTAACTATGCCGCGCGTTATAGTAACAGAAGTAAAATATCAGACTATAAATACGCGGTATGTTGAAAAAACAATTAAGCTTTACGATGCAAAAGTTATGCATGATGCAAGCCGTATCAACTCAATGATTTCACCTGCTAATAATTTGCAGAAGTATTTTAGCGGCAACGGTGCGCCTAAAATTGACCTGGCAAAATTCATTCAAAACACATCCGGCCAACGTAAAGGAATCATTACTCAAGCGCAAATTTATACAAATAGCGTTGAAGTAAAGAAACTAGAAGCCCTTGATACCTGGCGCAATGAATATGATAAATTTATGGCGCTATCTTCGAATATCTCTAACGTCGTCAAGGAAACAGGCCAGATTGACCCTGCTTCTTTGGATTATCTTGAAAACGTAAAAGAAAATCTTGATACGCTTACCCGTAACATCACGGATATGGGAGTAGATAAGAAAACCATGCAGCAGGTTATAGAAAATCCCGGCAAGGCAGTCGTAAATCCTTTGATGAAAGACAGAGCGCCAATGCCATCTGTGCTGGAAAATCCTTCTTTAAAAGTTTTTCCGGGCAGTATAGCGCCTAAAGTTGATATTTTAAACAACTTCTCTCGCGGAGTAAGCAATATATTTACAGCAACGGTACACGCGGAAGAGCAGTAAACTAAGGCAATTACAATTCACGCTACTTTTTTCTTTCACGGAGAAATCGCAAAGTAAGGTTCTGATAAAAACTACCAAACCACACCTCTAGAGGTGTGGTTTTTTATTTATAGGGTTACTAAATAGAGCCGGGTAAAAACAGTTGTTTTGGCTGGTAAAATTCTGGAGCCCGCACGGGCACAGCCCATGGGCCATGTTCTTGCGCCCACTGCGCTATTTGACCGCGGACTGCCGAAGGCGTGCCCGCAATCATCTGGCAAAGGGATTAACTTGCAGGGTAAAAATTATTGCATTCCGGCAAATAGCCCTTCCTTGATAAACCTAATCAGAATAGGGCCTGCAACTATAATCAGAATAACCGGCAGAATGCAGAATATAAGAGGAATTAACATTTTAAGGGGAGCTTTCATTGCCTGGCGTTCTCCTCTATGAAAACGGCGCATACGTGAGTCTTCGGAAAGTATCCTGAATGCTTCTTCAACCGGGGTTCCCATTCTATCTGCCTGGATAAGAGTCCTTACGAACGAAGTAACGTCGGGAATATCAAGGCGCCTTGCCATATCACGAAGCGCTTCGACTCTGGGCTTACCGACGTTTATCTCCTTTAGAACCAAGACAAGCTCTTCAATCATCGGGTTAGGTTTAACCTTATCAACAACCCAACGCACAGCTGCCATAAAATCAAGGCCTGCGCCGACGCAAAGCCCCAACAAATCTATTGTTTCAGGAAGAATCCTGACGATAGAATATTTTCTTTTCTTAACCCGGGAGTTAAGGATAACATCAGGAAACATCAAGCCAACCATTGCGGCCACAAAAAGCCATAAAGGGTGTTTTACTCCTAACAAAAACAAAATAAGAGGCAAGCCCACAGCAAGCAATTCCTTGCCAGCCATAAATTCTGCCGGCGTTGTTTTCCATTTGGCAAGATACATCTTATTTTTTATAGGCTTTTCTGCCTTAAGAATCCTAAGCAGCCCTTCGTTAAGCGGAGCAAAGGGGCTTAAGAAGAAGGAGAAAGCTGATTCTGATTCTTTTATTTTCTCGCCGAATACCGATATGAATTCTGAAGGGCGCGGAAAAAGCGAGAGGAAAAAAACCGCACTGCCGGCAATTAAAAGCAGGAAACCTACCGCATACCACATTATATTTCTATCCTTCCAAAAATTATTATTAGAATAATGCCTACAACCTGCAAAACTACAGCCACAATAAGAAATATCCTGCCTAAGTCGTCCCTCCACATAACATCGAAATGGTCCGGACGGATTTTGCGCACAACAACAAAAAACACCGGGCCAAGCAGTGAAATTATAATTGATTGGAGGCGCGCCTGAAGAGTTAAGGTGGTTACCATCTCGCGCAGCTTAATCCTGTCTCTTATTGTTTCAACCAGGCGCGAGAATACTTTTGTAAGGTCTCCTCCGGTTTCCCTTGCAACAAGTATGGCAGAAGTGATTAAAGTCATTTCTTCCGAAGGCATTCTTTTCTCAAGCCTCAGCAACGCTTCCTCAAGTGTGACGCCTACTTTTATTTCCCTGTTTAATAGCGAAATTTCGTTAGAGATAGGGGCAGACATTTCATCCGCAAGCACTTCGAATGATTGAGTCAGTGTTAAACCGCCCTTTAAGCAACTATTCATAACCATAAGCCCATCAACTAGTTGAAGGATGAATTTCTTACGCCTGCGCCTGTCCATTGTATTGATAAACCAGCCTGGGATGATTGCGCCAACTGCCAAAAATATAAGCCCCATCCACCACTGTTTGGTTATTATAAATGCCAAAGAACCCGCAGTCAGCGCAGTTACAGGGAATAAAAACATAAGCATCCGCTTATTCAAAAAGATAAACATCTGTTCGAATTGGGCGGTTGCCGTTTCTGCTCTTTTCTTCTGCGCTTCGTCGTATTTCTTAAGCGCTTCAGTGATACCGTAATAAGAAAATATAAGGATAGCAGCTGTAAGTAGTATATATCCGAGAATTAGCATAGTTTTGTTATTGAATAATTTAATTATACGTTCTTTAGGTGAAATTTTCAATTAGAAATTGAAATAATTTCTGCCCCACAAAAAGCTTCGATAATTCATTTAAGCTTCTTAAACCAAGTAAAAAGGGCTGTCATAAAGGTAAGAGTTAAGAATTGAGGCTGGCGGGTAGAAACTAAAAGGAGGGTTAAGGCCGCTTAAAAGAAAAGTAGAGAGTGAAGGGGGCTACGAAAGGCAAGATTGGAAGTGACTTCACTCTCTACTTAGGAATCTACTCGTTTACGGGTTGTTTTTCTTTAGTATCAAGTCCTCTTACGGCTTCTACATTGGGCTCGTGTAGCGCAATATAATAAACACCCAATCCGTTCTCTGTATCAGGAGTTATACTTAATATTGCAAGCTCGTTAACTTTTGTGAAAAAATAAACATTATGCGGGGCAGTTTTTTGTTTTTCCGGAGTATAGCCCACAAGCTCCTGATAACCTTCATTTTTAAAAAGCTGGCGATAAAACTCAAGAACTTTTGCCTTGGCGGTGGCTGTGCCATACTTATATGTTGTAATTACAACGAATTGCTGCGATTTATCTTGTTTTTGCGACAAAAGCTCTGTATCGCGCGGCATAAGCTTGAAAACCTTTTGAGCCTCGGCAAAACAATTTGCAGTAACCAAGAAAATAGCCAGCGCCAGGAATAAACTGTAAATTATAGCTTGCGGATTATAAATTTTTTTAAGCATTACTTGCTGCCCTTGATTAATCTCTCGTGTCTTTCGCTTTGTTTATAGTCCAAGTTGGGCTTTGATAAGATAACATAATAAATATTTAACCCATTCTCCGATTTAGCCGGTACAGTTATCGCAACCGATTGATTTTCTTTTTTAAAAACAGAAGTTGATGCTTTATCGTTTGTTTGTTTTCTTACACTGACATAACCTTCTTTTAAAAGGAAATCCTGGTAAAATTCCAATACGTTCTCTTTCGTGGTGCTATAGCTGTATTTATAAGCTACGCCGGAACTAATTTTATTTGCCGGGCTTTCCTCCTGGGATAGAAGCTGTGCTCCAAAAGGCATAATTTCAGAAATTTTTTCTATTTCACTGGCCCTTAATACCGGTATTAACAAAAAAATAAAAGCAAAAATTAAAATTTTCTTTTTCATTTTTAAAATATCAATCCTTGATTTCTCCGCCGCCTATGCCGTCTCCTGCAGACTGATAAAGGCCGGTTATACGGCGTGAAATATAGCTGGACATTAAAACAAGTATTACCGCAATAACAGCAATCAATGTTGCGTAAACCAGAAATTCCTGCGCTTTCTTTTTTTGTTTCATAAACTTTTTAAAAGGCACTGATCAAGCCGGATGAATGGCTTGAGCTTGCGCTTTTACCGTCAATTTTTCCGCTGCCGTCATAATTAAAAGTTGAAACAGCGCTACTTTGAACCGGCGGATAAAAAGTCATGGTATCCATATCGCCGTATACGCTTTTTATGGGGCTGCCCATATGAAATTGGAAAGACATTGCCGAGACAGTGCGGGAATGGTGGATATCTTTGATATACTTAGGGCTTTCCGGCTCAAGGTCGCTTGAGGACCCACGCTCTATTGTTTTATTATTCTTAAGCCCCTCAATTGCCGATCGCCACTGATCACGCCCATCCTTGGAAGCTTGTTCGCCTAAATCCATAAAGGTGTCACCTAAATCTTTAGTCTCGCAAATACCCTTACCAAAACAATCGAAGATAAGAATGCAGGGCCAGTCCCAAGGACATTCTGAATAAGTGCTTATAGCCTCGTTAAACCAGTCAATCGCTTCGTTAAAAATTTAATTGCGTCGTTAACTTTCCGCGTGGTTGTTTCAACATTATCTTCTGCGGTTACCACGGA
>JAQVOZ010000052.1 GCA_028702365.1 Candidatus Omnitrophota bacterium
ATGTGTATAAATATTTACGCCGGCATCTTTGGTTTGTTCAAGCAATTGCTTTAAATCATGAAGGTCGTGGCCCGACACAATAATCGCGGGCCCTTTTTTAACCCCCAGCATAACTTTTGTAGGTTTGGGAATGCCTAGATACTGCGTATGAGCGTTATCCAGCATTTCAAGGCAGCGTAAGTTTACTTTGCCAAATTCCATAATTAAAGATAAATAATCATTTATATTCAATCCATCATTTACCAGGGATGCCAGCCCTTTATGGAAAAAAGCATTCACCTCTTCATCGGTCTTACCCAATATTGCAGCGTGATCGGCATATGCAGCCATTCCCTTTAGGCCATACAAAAGTATTTCGCGTAAGCTCTGTATATCCTTATCAATAGCGCCTGGCACAGCCGGCACAGATTTACCCTGCTCAATCAGCTTATCAATAGAATCCTGCGGTTTAAAATCTGCTGCTGCCGGAAGTTTTTCCGGAAAATCTTTGCCTTTTGTATTTTTATATCCCTGCAGAAATAATTTTTTTATTCTTTCCTTTGTCTCATATGCCTTATAAACTAATTCGGCTATTTTTTCGCCGGAGAAGTTTACGTTGGTAACGGTAGTAAACAAGCCTTCTGCCACAAATATATCGGCGTCTTTATCTTTTATGCTCAACCCGCGGGCTAAATTAGCGTAAACAGAAATACCTTCCAAAGCATAAACCAAAACATCCTGTAAAATCGCCACATCCGGTTTTTTACCGCAAACTCCGCTTATAGTGCATCCTTGCCCTTTTGCTGTTTGCTCGCACTGCCTGCAAAACATAGCCATACAATCCTCCTTCTTAAACAATTTCTCCCTGTAAAGAAATCGTATAGTCCTTAATAATTATGTTTTTCCCGCTTTGGGCTACTCCTTGCTGCACAATGTTAACCAGGCCAAAACAGCAGGGCACTTCCATATGCACCAAAGTAATTGATTTTCTGTTTTTATTTTTAAGAATTCGGGTTATCTTTTCAACGTATACTTCATTTGAATTATCAAGCTTCGGGCAAAAAATTATAAGAATTTTCCCCTTGAGAAACTTATTATGAAAATTAGCATAGCTAAACGGCACACAATCCGCAGCGAAAAGTAAATCCGCGTCATTAAAGTAAGGGGCATCGGGATTAAGCAAATGCAGTTGTATCGGCCATTGATTAAGCTGAGACTCGGTATAATTTGCTGCGTTGGGATTCTGCGTATGCGTTTTTTTGCGTAAATCAGCCATTTTCATTCCCGGGCAGCCGCCATGATGTAAATGTTCTGTATTTTCCGGTTTCATTTCTATACCTCTTTCTTTTAAAAAATTAACTGCTTCTCTTAGATACTCTTCCTGATTGTGTTCTGCTAAATGCTTAAGATGCGCTGCTATCACATCTTTACCTTGTTTTACAATATTTTCCATCACCTGCCGTTCGCTATAGCCTGTTGCTTCTCTTTCTTCTATGGAAATTGCAGCCTGCGGGCATTTTCCAAGGCAAGCGCCAAGGCCGTCACAGAATAAATCGCTTATAAGCCGCGCCTTTTTATTTATTATCTGGATAGCCCCCTCAGGGCAGTTCGGAATACAAAGCCCGCAGCCGTTACATTTTTTCTCGTCAATTTTTATGATTTTTCTTTTTGGCATGATTACACGAATGAAGCTAGATTAATTTCGCTTAGTTTATTTATCACATATTTTTCGATATTTCTTATTTTCTTTCTTAAAGGGCATATACTTGTATTGGGGCATTTCATTTTGTGAAGAGTGCATTCATTTAAATTAATTCCGCCCTGAAATATTTCCATTAAATCAGTAAGATATATATCCTTTGGCTGTTTTGCTAAGACAAACCCTCCGCCTATGCCTTTATATGAAATTAATATCTTTTCTTTATTTAAAACCTGAAGGATTTTTCGCAAAAATGGCTTTGGAATCTTTAACCCCTCCACCAATTCAGGAACGCAAACTTTTTTATTTTTCTTTTTAGCTATAAAGCATATAGCTCTTAATGCGTAATCCGTATCGCGGGTAATAAGTTTCATTTCTTTATTCTGTTATTTTTAAAAACAATAATTGGTTTTCTTTCTTTAAGTAAGATGCCGCATAAGCGGCAACATATCAAAGAAGCCAGCACCGCAGGCCTAAGCGCAGAGGGGTTTCAGGAAGTGCTTCGCGGCTTGAGGCCTGCAGTGTAAAAAGGCAGTTTAAAGTCTTACCTAGGACAAAGTACGGCAACCCTCTTTACAATGAACTACCGGACGAATCAACCTATAGATAAAATTCCTTGCCATACACACCTCCTTAATTTTTCCGCCTCTGGCGGGAAAATTAACCCCGAAGCGCTTCATTTAAATTTCGCGGCCACAGGCTGGGAAATTTAAATGATATACAGGCGCGAGGGGTAATTTACTTCTTTCACATAATCTTAATCTTACATACTTAAATGATACCATATTAGTATCATTTGTCAAGTAAAAAATTTACTTTTTTACTAAGCTGTTTGCATGGGTTTAGAAAATCAGGCTGGCTAAAAACTATGTGCCGCAAACCCACAGGCCGACAGAAAAGCTGAACCTGAGATATTCTCGGCTAAAACTTCATAGAAGCGCTGCGGATGCTTGCAGGCAGGGCATTTGTCAGGCGCCCTATCAGACTCAACAACGTACCCGCAATTTATGCAATGCCATTTTACCGGTTTTTTCTTTTTAAAAGCCTCGCCGCTGGCGATATTGTTTAGTAGTTTTCTATAACGGGTTTCATGGAACATCTCCACCTTTGAAATCTGTTCAAAGGAAGCTGCAATTTCGTTAAAACCTTCCGCTTTAGCTGTTTTTGCAAAATCAGAATAAAGCGTGGTCCACTCAAGGTTCTCCCCTGCTGCTGCCGCTTCAAGATTGGATTTTGTATCTTTTATCATTCCTGCCGGGTAGCTTGCCGTAATTTCAACGTCAGAACCTTCCAGGTATTTGAAAAATACCTTGGCGTGCTCTTTTTCGTTCTCCGCGGTTTCTGCAAAAATATTTGCAATCTGCTCAAAACCTTCCTTCCTGGCTGCGCTTGCAAAATATGTATAGCGGTTCCTTGCCTGGGATTCTCCGGCAAAAGATGCTAGTAAATTTTTTTCGGTTTTGCTTCCTTTTATCGATTTAGACATATAAATCCTCCTTAAATTTTTCGACGAAGTCGGGAAATTTAACTCCGAAGCGCTTCAGGCGCAAGGGACAAATTTACTTTTTTAAATACGCCTTTATTATTTTTATTTCCTTAACCGGCTTATCGGCTGAATCGGTTTCTGCATTTTCTATAGCCTCAACCACATCTATGCCTGATGTAACCTCGCCGAAAATTGTATGTTTCATATTAAGCCAGGGGGTTGCCGCAGTTGTAATAAAAAACTGGCTACCGTTGGTGCTCGGCCCGGCATTAGCCATGGCAAGAATCCCGGGTTTATCAAACTTAACGCCAGAAGACACCTCATCTTCAAAAGGCTTCCCCCACACTGATTTTCCGCCCATACCTGTTCCTGTTGGGTCGCCGCCTTGAATCATAAAATTCTTTATTACCCTGTGGAATATTATGCCGTTATAATAGCCTTTTTCTACAAGCTTTGTAAAATTTTCGCAGGCCTTCGGCGCAACATCCGGCATAAGTTTAATTTCGATATTTCCTTTATTTGTTTCTAAAACTACTATTTCATCCATAGAAAATGCCTCCTTGCAGAAACTGCCGATAAATAAACCAAGAATAATTAGAGCAAATATCTTTTTCATTTCCAAGCCCTCCATCGCCATTACGCTATATTTTAAACCCTAAATTCTAAACACTAAATCCTAAACAAATCCAAAACACAAAACTCTAAATTCAAAACGTTTTTGGTTTTAGGTTTAGGATTTCGAGTTTAGAGTTTCCCATTCTTTGCCTGTGTTGTTTATTTATACCTTTTTTAAACAAAAAAGCAACTGAAATTTTTCATGCTTTTTTAAGAAATGAAAGCAATGCTTTCATTATATCAAGGGGCTTTGGCGGGCAGCCGGGAATGTGGAAAGTAACGGGGATTATATTTGCTACACCTTTTTCCGTGTAATAAGCTTCTTTAAAAATTCCTCCATCAAGCGCGCAATTGCCAAGCGTAATCACAAATTTAGGCTCTGGCATGGCATCGTAAGTTTTCTTTAAGGCAAGAGCCATATTCTTAGATACAGGCCCTGTTACAAGCAAACAGTCAGCATGCCTGGGGGATGCAACAAAGCTTACACCGAACCTCTGTATATCATAAATAGGATTGGTGGTTGAGATTATTTCCGACTCGCACGCACCGCACGAGCCTGTGTCAACCTCTCTTATGTGCAAAGACCTTGAAAATTTTTCCTGTATAGTTTTCTTAAGCTCAGCTCCAACTGTTTCCAGCTCTTCGCTTAAGAAACTTTTATCAAGCGGCTTTGTCACTATTCCTTTTACAATTCTGTTTTTAAGGATTCTCATATTTTAAAGCCTTCAGCTTTTTATAAATCGTTTCCTGAATAAGATAAATCAAAACTTTTATTGCAAAGCGGAAAATCAGGGATAATGTCGCCTAAAACACAAAAAGCCAGAGCCTGCCAGTTAAGAAACGACGGGTCTGTAATTTTGCACCTTTCAATTATTCCGCTCTTATTAATCTTAACCCAATAAGTAAGCGCTCCCCTCCAAGCTTCAACATAACCCAGAGCAAATCCTTCCTTTATATTATAACTGCTCTGCGCTGCTGCCTGGGGCGTAATCCTGTCCAAAAACCAGTAAATAAGCTTTATTGATTCTTCGAATTCGGCTAAACGCATATTAAGCCTCGCCAAACAATCTCCTGTTTCCTGTTTTATAAGGTTAAAATCGGCTTTTGCGTATATTCCCGGAAAGTCTTTTCTTAAATCAACCGCTATACCGCTTGCTCTCGCTGCGAGCCCGATTGCGCCCAAATCTTCGGCAGTTTTTTTCTTCAATACGCCGGTTCCGTCAACCCTGTCCATAAAAGAAACGCTCGACAGTAGTATCTCTTTGATCTCCTTAAAATCCTTGTAAATTTTCTTTAATGATTCACGCAAAGCCTGCGTTTTATCTTTGTCCCAGTTAATTGCAATTGCGCCTATCGAGTTTACGTTCTTAAGATAACGGTTTGATGTAACTTTTTCGTTTAATTGTAATATATTTTCCTTAACTATCGAAGCGAAGGCTGCCGGGAAACTAAAACCGACGTCAACGGCAATTCCTCCTATATCATTTATATGGTTATACATTCTTTCCAGTTCCAAAAATACCGCCCGAAGCATACGGGTATTTTCTGACACTTCAATGCCGGCTATTTTCTCAATCGCACAGGAATACGAAAGGCTGTTGGCAAAACTTGCATCACCGCTGCAACATTCACTGATTCGTAATGCATCGTAAACGTTCTTTCCTTCAAAAAGCTTCTCTATCCCTCTATGCGTAAACCCCAGCCTTATTTCCAAATTTATGATTGGCTCTCCTGCCGCGCTAAAACGAAAATGCCCCGGGCCGATAATTCCTGCGTGCACCGGGCCAACCGGAATCTCAAAAATCCCCTCACCATCCACCTCGTTAAAAACATAGTCCCCGGTTTTGCCTACGCCTGCGGGCTTAATGAAATCTTTCCTTAGCGGGTAAAATCCTTCCGGCCAGATTTCGCTGTGCAGACGAAGCCTGCGGGTATCTGGGCTGTTAGATGGCTCTATGCCGAACATTTCTTTTATCTCACGTTCAAATAAGCTTGCGGAATAGATATCTTTGGCAAGCGAGTTAAATTTAGGGTTGTCTGCTGGTATTTCAGCTACCGCAAAAAACCATTTTTTACATTTACCACCCATAAACGAACAGTAAATTTCAAATACGCCTTTTTCGCTGCGGCTATCCAACGCAAACAAAGAAGCAACCGGAGCCGAAAGTAGTTTATGAAGGGAAAGGCAAATCTTTTTGAAATCCTCCGGCTTTACCTTAAGATAGATTTCATCTTCGCGCAAAGAAACAGTCGTAGTTTCTAAACCGAACTTCTCATTTATTTCTTTTAATATTGTCTTATAATCCATAATTGCCTTTTAGTATTTCCAGGGAAGCCAGAATTATTTTATTAAGAAATATCGGAACCTTAATGCCGACTACGCACATAAGAACAAGCAAAAATAAAAAGGAAAGTTTTGTGCTTAATGTTTCCGCGCTTTTATCAATTTCCTGTGGTTTTTTGCCAAACAGTATTCTGCTTAAATGGTATACGATTGCTCCGAATATTATGGCAAGTAAAGTCAAAACAAGGCCTGAGATAAAATACCTGCCTTGGGTAAATCCTGAAATAAGAATAAATAATTCGCTGAAAAATATTGAAAATGGCGGCATACCGGAAATTGCAAACATGCCTAGAATAAGCATAACGCCGCAAAATGGCATTGCGGACAAAACGCCTTTTATTACGTTTAAATTATCTTTTTTATATTTCTTAACCACTCGCGCGGCTCCGAAAAACATAAATGACTTGGTTACTGCGTGGTTAAAAATATGTAAAAGCGCCCCATACCAACCAAGCCCGCCCAGGCCCAAACCCGTTACGATAATTCCTACATGCTCAATAGAACTGTAAGCGAGAAGGCGCTTAATGCGTTTTTGAACCAGAATAAACCCGCAGGAAATGATTAAAGAAATTATTCCAAATAGTATAAAAAGATTTGATGTGTAAGCTACCCCTACGCAATTATTCGTAATTACGGTAAAACGCAGTATCGCGTAAATTGCGGTTTTCAGCAAAACTCCGCTGAGCATGGCGCTTACCGGAGAAATTGCCTGGCTGTGCGCGTCAGGAAGCCAGGTGTGCATTGGGGCAAGGCCTGCCTTTGTGCCGTAGCAAACCAGAATAAATAAAAAAGCAATTTTGACTATATTTACACCCAGGATTTTTGAAAACGGGACTATTTGATGCCAGTTAAGTGTTTTGGCGAGGCCAGCGCTGGAAACCGCATAATAAAATATTATTGTCCCAAGCAAGGCAAAAATAATTCCAACAGAGCAGATGATAATATATTTCCAAGCAGCCTCTATTGAGGTTTTATTGTTGTAAAAGCCAACCAGAAAAGTAGATGCCAATGTCGTAAGCTCAATGCCGACCCAAACCATGCCAAGATTGGCAACCATAGGGACCAAAAGCATTGAAAAAGAGAAGAAATTAAAAAGCGCGTAATAGAACTTCGCTTTCTTCTCTTTTATATTCCCGGAAGCAACATCTTTGTTAATATAATCTATTGAGAACAGGGCGGCAGCAAAAGTAACAATGGTTATTACAAAGATAAAAAATACGCTAAGCGCGTCAATGTAAAACAAACCGAAAAGATTCAAGGGCAGTTTAGATGTAATTGCGAAATAAAAGGTAGCCAACATAACACTTAAGTGCCCTATCGCATTTATCCGGCCAAGCGCCTTTAAGTTTTTTGCAAAAAAAGAAATTGCGGAAAGTATGATAGGAACAGCTAAAATATAAAATAGAATCATAGATTTAACCTCTAAGATTGCTTAATTTATTCACGTCTATATGGGTAAATAATGCATTTATCCTGTAAACGAAAATTCCAAGAATTATCACGCTTATAAAAACGTCCAGAAATATTGACATCTCAACCAGAAAAGGCATCCCTTTGCACATTGTAACCGCCAAAAGAAACAAACCGTTTTCCATAACTAGAAGCCCTACGATCTGAGAAATGGCTTTTAATCTAAAAATCATTATAAAAAGCCCGGTCAAAACTATACAAAGGGTGAGCGCAAAAGTAGCGCTTTGCATTTTATCGGTAAAAGACATAATTTTAAAAGTAAAGAGGTATGAAAGGTAAGTTAATATGAGTACAACAAAAATTGAAAGCTGCGGGTTTAAAAAAAGGCCTAAATTTTCATTTACCTGTATTTTCCTGCTGATACCTGTAAGAAAATTTGGTATCAGGATTACTTTAAGCAGTAAAATTAAAACCGCAACCACATACAATGCAGCTTCTTTCTCGTG
>JAQVOZ010000053.1 GCA_028702365.1 Candidatus Omnitrophota bacterium
GGAAACGGTCAATAAGCATAGGGAATTCCGGTGTAATTTCTATTGCCTCTTCAGCATACTTTCTAAGCGTCGCCTCGTCGTAAACAACTTCCATGCCGCGGCCGCCCAGAACAAATGATGGCCGAACCATAAGAGGGTAACCAATACGGTTTGCAATTTTAATTGCCTCTTCCAGCGAACGCGCAGCATCCCCATCTGGCTGAGGGATATCCAGCTTTTTAATTCTTTCTCTGAAATATTCCCGGTCTTCTGCAAGGCGTATGCTTTCCGGAGAAGTTCCTAAAATTTTAACTCCGTTATCTTTTAATTGTTGTGCGATATTTAAAGGGGTTTGGCCGCCGAATTGGACGATTGCGCCAACGGGCTTTTCTTTTTCGTAAATCGCAAGCACGTCTTCAACCGTTAAGGGCTCAAAATAAAGTTTATTGGAAGTATCGTAATCGGTTGAAACTGTTTCCGGGTTGCAGTTAACCATTATGGATTCAAGGCCTTCGTCGCGTAAAGCAAAAGCCGCGTGCACACAGGTATAGTCAAATTCAATACCCTGGCCGATACGGTTTGGGCCGCCGCCCAAAATCATAACTTTCTTTTTATCTGAAACCGGAACCTCGTCATTTGCATTATAAGTAGAATAATAGTAGGCTGCGTTGTCTACGCCGCTTACAGGAACAGTATTAAATTTTTCCTCTTTGCCTAAAGCAATTCTTTTATCGCGCACGGTTTTTTCTTTTACGCCGAAAAGCTCGCCTAAATACCGGTCAGAGAACCCCCATTCTTTGGCTTTAATAAGTTTTTTATCCGGCAATTCGCTCCATTTGCTTTTAAGCAATTCCTCTTCAAAAGTAACCAGGTCTTTCATCTCAATTATGAACCAGCGGCCGATATATGTCATCTGGTAGAGTTCCTCCACGGAAATTCCCCTGCGCAGAGCTTCATACATAAGGAAAATTCTTTCGCTGGAAGGCTGCCGTAGGCGCTCCTTTAAGGCTGTTAAATCTATTTCCTTAAATTTTTTTACACCTAAACCGTATCTGCCTATTTCTAAGGAACGTATGGATTTCTGCATTGCCTCTTTAAAGTTTTTGCCTATGCTCATTACTTCGCCAACAGCTTTCATCTGCGTGCCTAAAACATCTTTTGCCTGGCGGAATTTCTCAAATGCCCAGCGCGCGAATTTTATAACTACATAATCGCCGCTTGGCTCGTATTTTTCAAGCGTGCCGCGCCTATAGTAAGGTATCTCATCCATGCATAGCCCAGCGGCAAGTTTTGTGGAAATGCGCGCAATAGGAAATCCGGTTGCCTTTGAGGCAAGGGCTGAAGAGCGCGAAGTGCGCGGATTGATTTCGATTGCAACCAGCCTGTCGTCTTTGGGATTATGCGCAAATTGTATGTTTGTGCCGCCCACAACTCCTATGGCGTCGACTATTTTATAGGAAAGTTCCTGCATTTTTTTCTGTAATTTTTCAGGGACTGTAAGCATTGGCGCGGCACAGAAACTGTCTCCGGTATGCACTCCCATTGGGTCGATGTTTTCTATGAAACAGACGGTAATTTTATTGTTCTTCTGGTCCCTTACCACCTCAAGCTCAAGCTCTTCCCATCCGACCACTGATTCCTCTATCAGCACCTGATGAATAAGGCTTGCGCTTAAGCCTCTGTTTGTAGTTGTGCGTAGCTCCTCAACATTATAGGCAATTCCTCCGCCGGTTCCGCCAAGAGTGTATGCAGGCCTTACTATTACGGGATACCCCAGCCCTTCTGCTATTTTTTCAGCCTCTTCTATTGAATGGCAAATTTCTGATTTAGGAAGGCCTATGCCAAGTTTATTCATTGTTTCCTTAAAGGCAAGCCGGTCTTCGCCGCGTTCAATCGCGTCAGCCTTCACCCCGATAAGTTCAACGCCATATTTTTTAAAAACCCCGGCCTTATGCAGGCTCGATGCGAGATTAAGTCCTGTCTGGCCGCCAAGGTTAGGAAGTAATGCGTCGGGCCTTTCGCGTTCTATGATTTTTTCCAAACTGTCTACGGTGAGCGGCTCAATATAGGTTTTATCTGCCATGCCCGGGTCTGTCATAATAGTTGCCGGGTTTGAGTTAACAAGTACCACCTCGTAACCTTCCTCCCGAAGAGCCTTGCAGGCCTGCGTTCCGGAATAATCAAACTCACAAGCCTGGCCGATTATTATTGGACCCGAACCTATGATAATAACTTTGTGTATATCTTTTCTTCTCGGCATCCATACCCCCTTGTAATTAAGTGGTAACTACCTAGTTACCACAACTGCCTATAATTTTACTTTGAAATCAGCTTATGATAATCCTGAATGCTTTTTACCACAATCGTATCTTTGCGCAAAACATTTATGGCTTTGCTTGAGGCAATCGCCCCAGCTATGGTAGTAATAACTGCAACACCGTAAAGAGCGGCAGTGCTTCTGATTGCAACCTCATCCTGCTTGGGAATTCTTCCTGCCGGAGTATTGATAATTAAGTGCATATTTTTATTTTTTATATAATCCAAAACATTCGGCCTGCCTTCGGAAAGACGGGGCAATATTTTTGCATCTATGCTTTTTGCCTGCAATGCTTTTCCGGTTCCTTCGGTTGCCAGGATATTAAACCCGGCGGCTTTGAGTTGTTTTGCTATTGGAACAATTTTTGTTTTGTCCTTATCTTTTACCGAAATAAAAACATTCCCCTCTTTGGGCAAAAACTGCGAGGCAGCTATCTGGCTTTTTAGATAGGCGCTTCCAAAATCTTTGTCTATGCCCATAACTTCTCCGGTTGAGCGCATTTCAGGCCCCAGCATGGTATCTACGCCTAAAAAGCGGTTAAAGGGAAACACCGATTCTTTAACGCATTTATACGGCGGTATTACTTCTTTGGTAAAGCCTATTTCTTTTAATTTCTTACCCATCATTATTTTTGCGGCAAGTTTTGCCAAAGGAACTCCTATGGCTTTTGATATAAAAGGTATTGTTCTGGAAGCTCTGGGGTTTACTTCTAATATATAAATTTGCGAATCCTTCACCGCAAATTGGATATTCATAAGGCCCATTAAATGCAGCTCTTTGGCGAGAATATAACTTGCCTCTCTTATTCTCTCTATAATTTTTTCCGGAAGGCTAAACGCGGGTAAACACATTGCGCTGTCTCCTGAATGAATGCCTGCCTCTTCTATGTGTTCCAAAATTCCTCCAATAACAAAAGTTTCCCCATCGCCGATGATATCCGCGTCCACCTCGATAGCGTCATCAAGAAATTTATCGATAAGTATAGTTTGGTTCATCGAAGAAAGAAGGGCTTCCTTCAAAAATCCTTCAAGCGTTTGCGAATCGTATATTATTTCCATAGCCCGGCCGCCTAACACATAAGACGGTCTTACCATCACCGGATAACCCAGCCGTTTTACAATTTCTTTTGCTTCATCTAAATTATGCGCAATGCCACTCTCTGCCTGTTTAAGGCCGCACTTATTAAGCATGGTTCTGAATTTATCTCTGTCTTCAGCAATGTCTATGTATTTTGCTTTTGTGCCTAAAACATTCAAGCCTTCTCTCTCCAAACCTAAAGCGAGATTAAGCGGAGTTTGGCCCCCGAATTGCAGAATTATGCCGTATGGTTTTTCTTTTTTGTTGATGTTTAACACGTCCTCAAGGGTAATGGGTTCGAAATAAAGTTTATCGGAAGTATCGTAATCGGTTGAAACTGTTTCCGGGTTGCAATTGACCATTACAACCTCTATGCCTTCCTCCCTTAAAGAGAATGCCGCGTGCACGCAGCAATAATCAAATTCAATACCCTGGCCGATACGGTTTGGGCCGCCGCCTAAAATCATAACTTTCTTTTTACTGGAGGCACGTACTTCGCACTCTTTTTCGTAAGTTGAATAATAATACGGAGTGTATGCTTCGAATTCCGCGGCGCAGGTATCTACCAGCTTATAAACAGGGCTTACGTTATCGCGTTGCCTCATTTCTCTTATTTTTTTCTCATCTTGCGCAAACATTTGCGCCAAATATTTATCAGAAAAACCAAACTCTTTGGTTTTCAAAAGATTTGCTTTGGTTAGTTTTTTATTTTGGATTGCTCTTTCAAGGTCAATTATTTCTTTTATATTACTTAAAAACCATTTATCTATGTGGCTAAGCTCGTTGATTTCTTCGATGCTAAACCCGAGGCGAAACGCATCTGCGATATAAAAAATTCTTTTATCAGTAGGCAAAGCCAAGTATTGCCTTACCTTCTCTTTCGCTGCGGCGGCGTAATTTTTATCTGCCTCTCCTTCAATAAGGGAGTTGAGCCCGGTTTTGCCTATTTCAAGCGCGCGCAGGCCCTTAAGCAGGGCCTCCTTAAATGTTCTTCCTATAGCCATAACTTCGCCGACCGATTTCATCGAAGTTGTAAGGGTCGGATCTGCCTGAGGAAATTTTTCGAAAGTAAACCGGGGTATTTTTACCACACAATAATCTATTGCGGGCTCAAAGGAAGCAGGCGTTTCTTTTGTTATATCATTGGGAACTTCATCTAACGTGTAACCTACGGCTAATTTTGCCGCGATTTTTGCAATAGGAAAACCGGTTGCCTTTGAGGCAAGCGCGGAAGAACGGGAAACCCTTGGATTCATTTCAATAATAACCATCCTGCCGTCATTGGGATTAACCGCAAACTGAACATTACTGCCGCCGGTTTCAACGCCGATTGCTCTTATTGCTTTTATGGCATCTATGCGCATCTTTTGATATTCTACGTCAGTAAGAGTTTGAATTGGGGCAACAGTGATTGAATCTCCGGTGTGCACGCCCATTGGATCAAAATTTTCTATTGAGCATATGATAACGACATTGTCTTTTTTGTCGCGCATAACTTCAAGTTCATACTCTTTCCAACCTGAAAGATATTCTTCGATTAAAACTTCATGAATAAGGCTTAGGTCGATACCGCGCTTTAAAATCTCCCAATACTCTTCAATATTATAAGCTATTCCTCCGCCGGTTCCGCCCAGGGTAAAGGCCGGCCGAAGCACGCAGGGTAAACCTACAAAATCAATTGCAGCTTGCCCTTCTTTTTCTGAATATATAGTGCGGGAACGCGGCAAGTCTATGCCGGCTTTAGACATTGCTTCCTTAAATAACTCCCTGTCTTCCGCTTTTGCAATTGCTTCTTCGTTTGCGCCTATAAGTTCGACGTTATATTTTTTAAAAATACCTTTTTGTGCGGCATCATAAGCAACATTAAGCGCAGTTTGTCCGCCGAGCGTAGGAAGACAGGCTTGCGGCTTTTCTTTTTCAATGATTTTTTCCAACACCTCAACGGTTATAGGCTCAATATATGTTGCATCGGCAAGCTCGGGGTCAGTCATAATGGTTGCCGGGTTTGAATTAAGCAGCACAACTTTATAGCCCTCTTCTTTTAAGGCTTTACAGGCCTGCGCTCCTGAATAATCAAATTCGCAGGCCTGGCTGATAATGATTGGGCCTGAGCCGATGATTAAAATTTTTTCCAAATCTGTTCTTTTTGGCATATTACTTTATCGCTTCACTTTATTAATTTAATAAACTCTCCAAATATATACCTGGCGTCAAAAGGCCCGGGGCCTGATTCAGGATGAAACTGCACGCTCATTACGGGTAATTTTTTGTGCCTCGCGCCTTCCGGCGTTCTATCATACAAATTCACATGAGTTTCTATAAGCTCCTTATCCGGTATTGTTTCCGGAGGAATGACAAAATTGTGGTTTTGGGAAGTTATGTCAATTCTTCCATTTTCTAAATCTTTTACCGGGTGGTTTCCTCCGTGATGGCCGAATTTAAGTTTCTTCGCTCTTCCTCCAAAAGCCAGGCCTAAAATCTGGTGGCCGAGGCAGACGCCCATAACTGCGGTTTTTAATTCCTTGCTGCGCAATTTAGCTATCAATTCTTTTGCTGTATCAATTGTGCAGGTAACAGCTTCCGGGTCTCCCGGGCCGTTTGAAAACAAAATTCCATCCGGTTTTAATTTTAGAATTTCAGAAAGCGGCGTTTTTGCCGGGACAACGTAAACTCTCTCAACCAGCTCTTTGAGGTTTCTCAAAATAGAATATTTTATGCCGCAGTCAATTGCGACAATGCTAAATTTTTGTTTTTTAACGCCAGCCAGCCTTCTCATGCCCGGGTCTTCCTCCCATTCATAGGTTCTGGCACAAGTTACTTCCTTAACTAAATCCACCCCAATTATAGAAGGGGCTTTATCTAATTTTGCTTTTAACGTTTTAGCGTTAAAATCTGTTGTTGAAATTATACCTTTCATCGAGCCTTTATCTCTAAGCCTTCTTGTCAGGGCGCGCGTATCAAGCCCTTCGATTGCAACAACATTATTTTCTCTAAGATAATCGCCCAGAGGCTTATTCGCGCGCCAGTTAGAAACAATTTTGCTTTTTTCTTTTACTATGAAGCCTTCGGCGCGGAGCTTTTTTGACTCTATATCGGAAGTGTTTACTCCATAATTGCCGATCAAAGGATAGGTCATACAAACGATTTGGCCCTTATATGAGGGGTCGGTTAAAATTTCCTGATAGCCGGTCATCGCTGTGTTAAATACAACCTCGCCTATGGTTTCTCCTTCGGCTCCGAAAGATTCACCGCTTAGCATAAATCCATCCTCTAGGAACAATATAGCTTTCATATATTATACAAGTTACTTTTAACGGCTTTCGGTAACGGCAGCTGCGATGCTGCCTTAAAGCAGCTGATATCTTTTTCGGCATAAACGTTCGGCGGCAAACTTTGGCGCCTTTATTATTACCTGCGTTTCTTTAAAATTCTTTTAATGTACGAAATTGCCTGTATGGGAGTTTTCACCTGGACTACACCTTTTATCTTCCAGGTATTTATGCCAATTACACATCTATCTTCATTAAAGGCAAACGCAATCTCCGAAAGGGTTCCGTATTTTCCGGATACCGCAACAATTATATCCGAAGCCCTTACTACTAAAATATTTCGCGCATAACCCAGGCCTGTCGGGATTTTCACATCAACATAAGGGTTTGCGTCTCTACCGTCTTTAGTTGGTAAAATCGCAACAGTTGTGCCTCCGGCAGATTTTGCGCCCTTACAGGCGGCTTCCATAATTCCGGTCCTGCCTCCGCAGATCAAAGTCCAGCCTTCCCGCGCAATAAGCCTTCCCAGCTCCTGCGCGATTTTATAATCTTTTTTTGAGCACTTTGACCCGCCGATTACGGAGATGTTCATGATTTAATCCAGTTTTATTAACGATATATAAATTATCTAACTGACTGCTATCTGTTTATCTTTTATTCACCCCTTGCGCCTGGATATCGTGTAAATTTCCGCGCTCGCTTCGCTTCCAGGAAAATTTACACGAAGCGCTGCGGGTTAATTTTCTCTGCCGGGGCAGAGAAAATTAATGTCCCTGGGCAGAATCGAACTGCCATTTTTGGCTCCGGAGGCCAACGCCCTATCCGTTGGGCTACAGGGACAATTTCAAAATCAAATATCAAGCATAAAAATTCAAAATGATGGAAACCAAATATTTTTGATTCCGGTATGTAATTTTGATTTTTGGTTTTCGGCTATGTGCCGATAATATCTATCAAAGACTTAAACTGTTCGTCCAGGTATTCTTTGTCTCCGGTTTTAGCGCCGGAAATATTTTTTGAAAACAAAATACGCGCGCCTTTTGCCTTTAAGATACCTTCAAGCTCAGTAAGCGCTTTGTTTTTACCCAGGCCGCTTCCGTAAGTTAAAAAACAGCCGCATTTTTTATCGGTTAAATCTTTTAGGCTTTCCAAATAAGCGCGTAAAGCTGGCGCAAAAGTAAACGCCCACACAGGAGATGCGAAAACTATAAAATCATACGCATTTAGCTCAAATGCCGGGTTTTGAATTTCTACTTTGTGTTTATAAAAAGCGCTTCTGCATTGCAATAAAAAAGCTTTTTCTTCTTCCGCCGGCTTTAAATCAAATATGTTTGTATCAATATTTTTTTCTTTG
>JAQVOZ010000054.1 GCA_028702365.1 Candidatus Omnitrophota bacterium
AGACAGCTCATGCCATAAAGGCAGTAATTGAAATTGCCAAGAGCGAGAAAAAAGAAAAATGCATTGTTTTTAATTTTAGCGGCCATGGATTTTTAGACCTCGCTTCTTACGATAAATTTTTTAACGGAGAATTGAAAAATTATTCCCACCCACTTAAAGAAATAAGAGCCGCCTTAAAAAGCTTACCCAAGGTGTAATATGCCGGACGAAAAACAAGTCGAATATGTAGCTAATCTTGCAAGGATTGGGGTATCCGGTGATGAAGCCGAACATCTAAGCAGCCAACTGTCAAAAATTTTAGGCTATATCGATAAGCTTAAAGAGCTTGATGTGGATAATGTTGAGCCAATGAGGGGCCCCAGCCTTAAAAATAATATATTCAGAAAAGACGAGGCTACGGATTCCGGCGTTCAGGAAGATATTCTGAAAAATGCCCCTTCACGGGAAGGAAATTATTTTAAAATACCCAAAGTAATTGAATAGTTTATAATGGATAATCTAACCGGCCTAACCGGCATTCAAATTGCCCAAAACATCAAAAATAGCAAATTAAGCGAAAAAGATGCATGTTCTTTTTTTAGGGAACGTATAAACAATAACACCAGCCTAAACGCCTTTGTAGAAAGTTATGAAGTGCCGATTGGGGCAGATGGCGATTCTTCGCTTAAAGGCGTGCCTATAGCAATTAAAGACAATATTTGCATAAAGGGTAAAAAGATTACCTGCGCTTCAAAGATTCTTTCTTCTCATACGGCAGTGTATGATGCAACAGTAATTACGAAATTAAAGAACGCAGGCCTTAAAATTATCGGCACAACCAACATGGATGAGTTTGCTTTTGGTTCATCCACGGAAAGCTCCTGCTATGGAGTTACGAAAAACCCCTGGGATATGCAAAGAGTGCCAGGAGGCTCCAGCGGCGGCTCTGCAGCGGCAGTTGCAGCACGGCTTGTCCCTTTTGCTCTGGGCTCTGATACAGGGGGTTCTATACGCCAACCAGCTTCGTTTTGCGGCATTGTGGGGTTTAAACCAAGTTACGGCCGGGTTTCAAGGTATGGTTTGATAGCTTTTGGCTCGAGCCTGGATCAGATCGGCCCGCTTACTACAAATTTTACTGATTGCGCCCATCTTCTTAATATAATTTGCGGTTTTGATGAACATGATTCTACGTCTGCCCCAATTGAGAAAAAAGATTTCTCAAAGTCATTGATAGAGGATGTTACGGGCCTCAGGGTTGGAATGCCGCGCCAATATTTTGCTAAAGGAATAGATGAAGAAATAAAAAATGCGATTTTAGGAGTAAGCAGGCTCCTGAAAGAAAAGGGTGCCGCAATCGTAGATATAGACTTGCCTCATACGGAATACGCGGTGGCTACTTACTATATCATTGGTTCCTCCGAGGCCAGCTCTAACCTGCAAAGATTTGACGGTATCAAATATGGCTTAAGAGAATCTGCCTCCGGGCTTATGGATATTTATAAAAACTCCCGCAGGGCGGGTTTTGGCGATGAGTCAAAGAGAAGAATTTTTCTCGGCACTTACAGCCTTTCCAGCGGCTATTATGATGCTTATTATGTAAGGGCCTTAAAGGTACGCACCCTCATAAAAAAAGATTTCGATGATGCTTTTAAAAAAATAGATGTAATATTGACTCCGACTTCTCCTACTGCCGCTTTTAAGATAGGAGAAAAAGCAACAGACCCTTTAAGCATGTATCTTTCCGATATTTATACCATATCTGCGAATCTTGCTGGGCTTCCGGCGGTATCGCTGCCCTGCGGTTTTACCAAAAATAATTTACCTATCGGAGCGCAGCTTATCGCGAAAGAATTTGACGAAGAAACACTTATTAGGGCGGGCTACAGTTACCAGTGTGCAACTGATTACCATAAGAGAATGCCGGAATTAAAATAATTATTATGCAAGAATTCGATACGGTAATAGGCTTAGAAGTCCACGTGCAGCTAAACACCAATTCAAAGATTTTCTGTTCGTGCTCTACGAAGTTTGAGAATCCTGCGAACAGTAATATTTGCCCTGTATGCTGCGGATATCCGGGGGTGCTGCCTGTATTTAACAAACAGGCGCTTCTCCTTGCTATAAGAGTAGCGCTTGCCCTTAACTGTAAAATAAACAAGAAAATATATTTCGAGAGAAAAAATTATTTTTATCCTGATTTACCGAAAAATTACCAGATATCCCAATATAAAATGCCTTTAGGCGAAGGCGGGGCGCTTTCCCTGCCGACAGAAAAAACAATAGGCATAACACGGGTCCATCTTGAAGAAGATGCCGGAAAACTTATTCATAAAGAGAATTATTCCCTGGTTGATTTAAACCGGACAGGCACGCCGCTTTTGGAAATAGTCTCAAATCCTGATATCACCAGCCCCCAAGACGCTTTCGATTACCTCTCGTCTCTTAAACTTATCCTTCAATATATAGGCGCATCAGAGTGCAATATGGAAAAGGGAAGTTTGCGTTGTGACGCAAACATATCCTTAAAGAACAAAGGCGCGTCAACGCTTGGGGTAAAGGTAGAACTTAAGAATATGAATACTTTTAAAGGCGTAAGAGATGCTTTGGAATATGAAGTAACCAGGCAGTCAAAAACTTTAGATGAAGGCGGAAAGATTTTTCAGGAAACCCGCCTCTGGGACGCAGACCGGCAGAAAACCGAAGTAATGCGCAGTAAAGAGGAAGCTCACGATTATCGTTATTTTCCAGAGCCGGACCTTCTTGATTTTTTTGTTGAAGAAGAATTTATAGAAAACGAAAAACAGTTCGTAAAGGAACTGCCGCAGGACAGACATAAACGTTTTCTTAGCCAGTATAAACTTCAGGCGCTCGATGTGGACGTGCTGATATCCGAAAAATTCCTTGCTGATTATTTCGAAGAAGCAGTAAAAGAATTCAATGAGCCGAAAAAAATATGTAATTTTATTATCGGCCCTTTTTTAGAGCAGGTAAATGCATTTCCTGACAGGTTCCAGTCGGTGAAATTGAGCGCAAAAAATTTTTCAAAGATTGTAAAATATTTTTCAAACGGCTTGCTTAATAATTTAACGGCAAAAAAAGTTCTTGTACTTTGCATAAGCAATAATAGCGACATAGATGAAATTATAAAGAATGAAGGCCTTTCGCAGGTTTCCGGAGAAGCGGAACTTTCCGGCCTGGTTCTTGAGGCCATAAAAGAAAGCCCAAAAGCAGTAAAAGAATATACAGAAGGCAAAAGTCAGGCTATAATGTTTCTCGTGGGCGCTGTTATGAAGAAAACTAAAGGCAAAGCAAATCCAAAAGTAGTCAAGGAATTGCTTGAGAAAACACTTAAAAGGTAAAAAAGATTAGCCCTTGCGCCTGAAGCGCTGTGGGTTAAATTTAGCGACTGCGTCGCAAAATTTAAGGAGGCAAGAAATGCGGAAAAAAATTTTACTCGGAGTAATAATAACCGCACTCGTATCCGTAGGTATTTTTTCTTATTATAACAAAGTTTCAATTGCCAAAGAGCGCGAAGATAATTTTTACAAGGAACTTGACGTTTTCGCTGAAGCTTTAGCCGTAATTGAAAAAAAATACGTAGAAGATAAACCGCCCCATGATTTAATCTATGGCGCTTTGGAGGGGCTGCTAGCTTCCCTTGATTCTTACAGTGAATTTCTTAGCCCTGACGAATATAAGGAATTGCTTGTTGATACAGAAGGAAAATTCGGCGGCCTCGGCATTGAAATTACCATACGGGATACTTTGCTTACGATAGTTTCTCCCATTGAAGACACTCCCGCCTGGAATGCAGGTTTAAAGTCCGGCGATATAATTGTAAAGATAGACGGGAAAGTAACAAAAGGAATTACAATAACCGAAGCTGTAAAAAAATTAAGGGGCGACCCCGGCACAAAAGTTACCCTTACAGTGCTAAAAGAAAAAGACAGAAAACTTGAAGATGTTATATTGGTCCGCGCAATAATAAAAATAAAAGACATTAAACGCGCTGAATTACTTGAAGACAGCATAGGTTATATAAGGATAGCAGAATTTAGAGAAAATACTGCGAGGGATTTGGACAAGGCCCTTACGGAATTGAATAAAAAAGGCCTTAAGGCGATAGTAATAGACGTCAGGAACAATCCCGGAGGGCTCCTTGAATCGGCAATTGATGTAACAAGCAGGTTTCTTGAAACCGACAAGACCGTTGTTTCTACAAGGTCGAGGACTGAAAAAGAAAATATATACAAATCGGTTGCGCTGAAGGAAAAATATAGCGACATGCCGATAGTGGTTCTTATAAACAAGGGAAGCGCATCTGCGAGCGAAATTCTTGCTTCCGCGCTACGCGATAACAAGAAAGCAGTTATCATGGGCGAAACGAGTTTCGGAAAAGGCTCGGTTCAAACAATAATTCCGCTTTCTGACGGCTCGGCTCTGCGGCTTACTACTTCAAGGTATTATACTCCATCTGGCGTAAGCATACATGAAAAGGGCATTACCCCGGATATAGTTATTGCCAATGATGTTGGCGCCGACGAAAAGGAAGATGTTTTTGAGAAACTGGAGAAGAAGCCGGAATTCGATTATAAAAAAGACTACCCGATAGTAAGGGCGGTTGATTTTCTAAAAGGCATGCTTGTTTTGTCTTCGACAAAATAACACAGATGATCACAAATAGGCGGACGCAGATGATCACAGAAAAATTCATCTGCGATCATCTGTTTTGTGTCTGTGATAATCTGTGTAAAACAAAATGTACACACTCGGCATAGAAACTTCCTGCGATGAAACTTCCTGTGCGATATTGAAAGATTATAAAGTTCTTTCAAACGTCACCATTTCTTCGTTAAGGGAACATAGAAAATACGGAGGAGTGGTTCCTGAGATTGCAACCCGCGCCCACCTTAAAAATATAAATAAGGTCCTTTATGGTGCACTTGGTACTTCCGGAATTTCTTTGGATAAAATCGGCTTGATTGCCGTAACTTATAAGCCCGGCCTGATAGGTTCTCTGGTCGTCGGCGTAAATTTTGCAAAAGCTCTAAGCTACGCCCTCAAAAAACCTCTCATCGGGGTTAATCATCTTTATGCGCATATTTTTGCATCTTTTCTGAACAACGACGAGAAGTTGGAATTCCCATTTCTGGGGCTTGTTGTTTCCGGGGGTCATAGCGAAATTTATTACGTTAAAGATTTTGATAAGATAAAACTCTTAGGGCAAACCCAGGATGACGCCTGCGGAGAAGTTTTCGATAAAATTGCAAAAGCATATGGCCTTGATTATCCGGGAGGGCCGGCAATTGATAAGCTTTTTGATGTGCGCCATAAAGATTATTTTAAATTTAAGTGCGGAAGAAGCGGGCTAAATTTAAGTTTCAGCGGGATTAAAACAGCTTTAATATATAAAAAAATGGAATTTGAAAAAAAGAATTTGCTTGATAAAAACACAAAGGTAAAATTGCTTTCTTCTTTTCAGGCTGCGAGCATAGAGGCGGTAGTGTCGGCAATTTTAGAAGCAAAAGCGCAGTATAAATTAAAGGTTGTTGCCTGCGGCGGCGGTGTTGTTGCTAATAGTTATCTGCGAAAGCGGCTTAAAGAAAGCGAAGGTAAAGGAGATAGGTTTCTAATCCCTCCGCTAGAGTATACCGCAGACAACGCTGCAATAGTTGCAGGATTGGGTTTTTACCTGTATAATAAAAAAGGCAAAGTAAGCAGTTTAACTTTGGAGGCTGAAGCGAATTAAAATGCTTGATTTTACAGCAGTATTAACCAGGATTGTTTTAGCGGTTGTTCTTGGGGGCATTATCGGCCTTGAGAGAGAAAAAAAGGGTCGCAATGCCGGGCTTCGGACCCATATTTTAGTCTGCACCGGTTCAAGCTTAATCATGCTTGTGTCTTTATATATTTTTGAAATATATCAGGGTAAAGCTCCGGTGGATCCTTCCCGAATTGCCGCAGGCGTTGTTACCGGCATAGGATTTTTAGGCGCCGGCACGATTATGGGAAGCAGCGAGGGCGTAAAGGGGCTCACTACTGCGGCAAGTATTTGGGTGAGTTCGGCAATTGGCCTTGCTGTTGGCTGCGGATTTTTTAGCGCAGCAGTAATTACTACCGTAGTCACTTTTATTACGCTTGCTTTTTTAAAACATATAGAAAAGAAATTAGAAGTAACAGAAAACAAATAGATGAGGCTTGGAGCATGTTGTTAATTATCCCTCGCGCCTGTATATCTATAAATTTTCCTGAACGCAGGCCGAGAAAATTTACGCGAAGCGCTTCGGAGTTAAATTTCACGACTTAGGTCGAAAAATTTTTATACCCCGCGCTTAATCACCCGACGCTTAAAGGAATTGCGTCGGTGTAGCCCTCTGGCTTATGTATTGCGCGGGTATTGTCCTTCCTGGACAAGGAGGTGAGTCGGATGCTAAGGAAAAAAGAAGATGAAAAGATACTGGATATAAACGCTACGATGCAAGGGAGCCTGGTTTTTTCCGAACCCGTTAATTTACGGATAAATGGTAAATTTGAAGGGACATTAAATACAAAAGGAAATCTTATGGTTGGTGAAAATGCCATTGTAAACGCAGACATTGTAGGTGAAGATATGATTTTGGGCGGCCGAATCAGCGGAAAGATTACAGCAAGCCGCATGGTTACTTTAACCAGCACTGCCCAGGTTAACGGAGATATTGAAGTGCCTAAATTAGTGGTAGAGGAAGGCGCTATTTTTAACGGAAAGTGTAAAATGCCTCAGGGCAGGTTGTCTCTAACGGAGCTTTCCGATTATCTTTCCGTTGAAGAAGAAAAAATCATGGAATGGGTTGGAAAGGGAAAAATCCCCGTTCAAAAAGAAGGAGAAGGTTTATTTTTTGACCGTAGAAGCGTAGAAGACTGGATTACGCAGAACCGTTAACAATAAAACGAATAAACCAGCCTGCCTGCCATAAATTACTTAATATGAAAGAAAAATTGCTCACCACAAGAGAGGTATCTCACATTCTGGGTTTAACCGAACAGGAAGTTATAGATTTGGCCAATACTAATCTTCTTCCAAGCTTTAAGGTGGCAGGGGAATTCCTGCGTTTTAGAAAGGAAGAAATTTTCAAAGTCAAAGAAACTATAAAGAATAAATACAATTTGCCTGAAAAAAAACACCGGCTTAAGGATACTTTCCGCGAATTTCTGTATTTTAATGATTTCTATTTAATCTCCGCCGTTGTAATCGTTGTCCTGCTTTGGGCAATTATCAAAGACCTTGTTTTTTAATGAAGCACAAAGGGTTTGTTGACCTTGAATTCGTTAAGCTTGATATCGAAAGAGAAAAAAGGAAAGGCCTGCCTGAAATAATTTATGCACCAGGTAAAACCACCGGACAGCTGAAAAGCATAATTAAAGAATTCAAAAAATATACCGATTTAATCTTTGTATCGCGCCTAGCGCAACCCCAATTTGAAATATTAAAAAAATCCTACCCCAAGCTGAAATATTTTAAAGTTGCACAACTTGCTTTCCTGGGAAAAAAAATTGACGGCAATTACGGAAATTGCCTGGTAATTACCGCAGGTACTTCTGATATTCCTGTTGCGGAAGAAGCAGCCATATTTCTTGAAATTTTAGGTAACAGCGTAAAAAGAATTTACGATGTCGGTGTTGCCGGAGTGCATAGAATCGAATCCTTTAGAAATAAAATAAAAAAAGCAAAAGTATTAATTGTTGTAGCCGGTATGGAGGCAGCCTTGCTAAGTATTATTTCAGGGATTTGTCCCTCGCCCATAATAGGCGTTCCTACAAGCGTAGGTTACGGTTCATCTTTTAAGGGCCTTAGTGCGCTTTTGGGCATGCTTAATAGCTGTGCACCCGGGTCTGTGTGTGTAAATATAGATAATGGGATTGGGGCGGGATATTTCGCGCATTTGATTAATAGGTAGATGTCAGTCATTGGCTTTGGCTAAAAGGAAAAGCCAAACCACGGCCTTCTGGCCGGCAGGCGTCAG
>JAQVOZ010000055.1 GCA_028702365.1 Candidatus Omnitrophota bacterium
GTAAATGAGCTTTCAGTCATCAGCTTATTATGAGTAAAGATACAATATTAATTCTTGATTTTGGTTCGCAATATACACAGCTTATTGCGCGCCGCGTCCGCGAGCTTAAGGTTTACAGTATTATTGAGCCCTGCACTATAAGCCTTGAAAAAATAAAAGCCATAAATCCGAAAGGCATTATTCTTTCCGGCGGACCGCACAGCGTTTATGAAAACGGCGCGCCTAGTCTTAACAAAGAAATACTTAAACTGAATGTCCCTATTTTAGGCATCTGCTACGGAATGCAAATTTTAGTAAAGAGCCTGAAAGGCACAGTTAAGGAAGCAAAAAAGAGGGAATATGGAAGAGCTGAAATGTATATCGACGACCACAAGGATTTATTTTTTTCTCTGCCTGCAAAGATAGTTTCCTGGATGAGCCACACTGACCAGGCAGTTAAGCTTCCCCAGGGCTTTATAAGCTTCGCGCATACCCCGCACACCGAATTCGCCGCAATTGGAAACAGAAAAGCTAAAATATACGGCGTTCAATTCCATCCTGAAGTGGTGCATACCGAATGCGGCACGCAGATTCTTTCGAATTTTCTCTTTAAGATATGCGAATGTTTCGCCAGCTGGCAGCTTGAGGATTTTATTCAAAGCGAAATTAAGCTCATAAGGGAAAAAACAGGAAATAAAAACGTAATCTGCGGCTTAAGCGGAGGGGTGGATTCTTCAACCGCGGCAGTCTTGATAAATGAAGCAATCGGCAAACGCCTTAAATGTATTTTTGTAAATAACGGGCTGCTTAGGAAAAACGAAGTAAAACAGGTGCTTAATGTATTCCGCGGCAACTATAAAATAGACCTTCGTTATGCAGATAGCTCAAATTCTTTTCTAACCAAACTTAAAGGCGTAATTGACCCGGAAAAAAAGAGAAAGATAATCGGCCATGAATTTATCAGGGTTTTCGATGCTCAAGCGCGGAAAATAAAAAATGTGGAATTTCTTGTGCAGGGAACGCTTTATCCCGACGTGATTGAATCGGTTTCTTTTTTCGGCGGCCCCACTTCAAGAATAAAATCGCATCATAACGTAGGCGGGCTCCCGGCTAATATGAAGCTTAAACTTATTGAGCCTTTCCGCCAGCTTTTTAAGGATGAGGTAAGAGAAATTGCAAAAATTCTTAACTTGCCGCAAAATGTAATCGGCAGGCACCCTTTCCCGGGCCCGGGCCTTGCTGTCAGGATTATCGGAGAAATTACAAACGAACGCTTAAGAATTTTACGCGAAGCTGACAGCATATTTGAAGAAATAATAAAAAAGCATAATCTTTATGACGGTATCTGGCAGGCGTTTTGCGTATTGCTTCCGCTTAAAACGGTTGGCGTTATGGGGGATAAGCGCACCTATGAAAATGTTTGCGCCATACGCGCAGTAAACAGCTTAGACGGTATGACTGCTGATTGGTCAAAAATTCCATATGAAGTGCTTGGTGAAATTTCAAACGCAATAATAAATAAAGTCCGGGGAATTAACCGCGTAGTCTTTGATATAAGCTCAAAACCTCCCGCAACAATTGAGTGGGAATAAGATAGAAGCGTTTTTGCGCCTCTAGCATTAAGCATATAAATATGCCTCACAGTGATTTCATACATCTTCATGTTCATACCCAGTACAGCCTTCTTGACGGAGCATGCCAGCTCGACCGCCTTGTAGAAAAAGCAGTTAAATTAAAACTACCCGGCCTTGCCATAACCGACCACGGAAATCTTTTCGGCGCAATAAAATTCTACGAAGAATGCATGGACGCAGGCATAAAGCCAATAATCGGCTGCGAGGTTTATGTTGCGCCTGATTCGCGTTTTAAAAAAGAATATAAAAACGAAGATGCCGGAAATTACCACCTCATACTTCTTGCCAAAGACAACGAGGGTTATAAGAATTTGATAAAACTTGTAAGCCTTGCATCTTTAGAAGGTTTCTATTACAAACCAAGAATAGATAAAGAAATATTAAGCCAGTATAGCAAGGGTTTAATCGGCTTAAGCGCCTGCTTAAAAGGAGAAATCGCTTCAGCCATAGTAGCCGATGATGTAAAAGGCGCGTATAAAAAATGCGATGAATACCTGCAGATTTTCGGCAAAGGTAATTTCTATCTCGAAATTATGGAAAACGGCCTTAAGGAACAGGAAAAGGTTAATAAGCATATTCTAAAAATCTCAAAAGAGCTTGATGTGCCGCCGGTTGCAACTAATGATATCCATTATCTTGAAAAAAATGAGTCTTTCGCGCATGAAGTGCTTTTGTGCATACAGACGCAAACTACTTTAAATGATATAAACCATTTTAAGTTTAACAGCGACACTTTTTATTTCCGCAGCCCTGATGAAATGAAGGAAATTTTTAAGGAAGTGCCGCAGGCGGTAAAGAACACCCTTGAGATAATGCAGAAATGTAATTTGGTTATGGATTTTTCTAAAATTCATTTACCGCGTTTTCCTATTCCTGAAAATGAAACCGAAAACGGATACTTGCGAAAAATAGCCAGCGAAAACCTGCCTAAACGTTACAGCCCGGTTACCGATGAGGTGACTAAGCGGTTTGAATATGAAATGGAAGTAATAAAAGGAACAGGTTTTTCCAGCTATTTTCTTATTATCTGGGATCTTATAAAGCATGCCAAAGAAAGCAATGTGCCGGTTGGGCCGGGCAGGGGTTCTGCCGCAGGCAGCATCGTAAGTTTTCTTTTAGGTATTACCGACGTAGACCCGCTTAAATACGACCTTCTTTTTGAGAGGTTTCTTAATCCCGCGCGTATTTCAATGCCTGATATCGATATGGATTTTTGTTACGAAAAGCGCTCGCAGGTTCTTGAATATGTGGGCAAAAAGTATGGCGAAGCAAATGTTGCCCAGATTATTACCTTTGGAACAATGTTAGCGCGCGCAGTTGTCCGGGATGTCGGCAGAGCTATGGATTTTAGCTATTCCGAGGTGGATAAAATCGCAAAAATGATTCCCGTTATTGTCGGCCACCAGGTAACTCTTAAAGAAGCGCTTTCCCAAAGCCCGGAACTTTCGCAGGCCTATCAGTCAGACGCAGGCATTAAACGTTTAATTGATGTGGCGATGCAGCTTGAGGGTCTGTCGCGCCATGCATCAACCCATGCCGCCGGAGTAGTTATCTCTGATAAGCCCTTGATGGAAAGGATACCTTTGATAAGGGGAGCAGAAGAGGAAATAGTTACCGGTTTTGATATGGAATCCCTTGAGAAAACCGGATTGCTTAAGATGGATTTTTTAGGCCTTAAGACGCTCACTGTCATAGATTCAACCGTTAAAATAATAAAAAGAACCAGAGGGATAGACGTAGATATAAGTAATCTTTCTCTGGATGACAAAAAAACTTTTTCACTTTTGAGCAATGCGCAGACAATTGGCGTGTTCCAGCTTGAAAGCAGGGGCATGCGTGAAATATTAAGAAAACTTATCCCGACACGCTTTGAAGATTTAATCGCAGTACTTGCGCTTTATAGGCCCGGTCCGCTTGGAAGTGGAATGGTTGATGACTTCATAGAAAGAAAACAAGGCAAAAAACCCGTAAGCTATGGCCATCCAAAGCTTGAATCAATACTTAAAGAAACCTACGGTATTATACTTTATCAGGAACAAACTATGCAGATTGCCTCAAAGCTTGCCGGTTTTAGTCTGGCGCAGGCAGATTTGCTTAGAAAAGCAATCGGTAAAAAGATTCCTGAAATAATGGAAGAACAACGCAATTTGTTTGTAGAAGGAAGCAAAAAAAATGGCGTATCAGAAAGGACTGCTACGCAGATTTTTGACCTAATAGATTATTTCTCGGGCTATGGATTTAATAAAAGCCATTCAACCGCATATGCGTTGATTTCTTACCGCACAGCTTATCTTAAGGCCAACTATCCGGTTGAGTTTATGGCAGCGCTTCTAACAAGTGAACGCACCAATACCGATAAAATCGTTGAATATGTAAATGAGGTTAATCATATGGGGATGAAGGTTCTTCCCCCGGACATAAATACCAGCTTTGCTAATTTTACGGTTACTGATGAAAAAAACATAAGGTTTGGGCTTTTGGCAATTAAAAACGTAGGTACAACTGCTTTGGATAATATAATTCAAATACGCAAAGAAAAGAAATTTGATGATTTCTTTGAATTCTGTGACCGCGTTGATGGAAGAGTGGTAAATAGAAAAGTCCTGGAAAGCCTTATAAAATCAGGCGCGATGGATAGTTTTAAGCTTAAGCGCGCGCAAATGGCTGCGATGCTTGATAAAATTTTAGCAAAAACCACAAAAAAAGAAGACCCTTCCCAGCTTCTTTTGTTTGTTGCGCCGAAAAGGCAGGAAGCAATTCCCGATGTTGAAGAATGGCCCCTGCTTCAAATTCTAAGTTTTGAGAAAGCGCTTCTCGGTATATATGTAACCAGCCATCCTTTGTATTCTTATGAAAATACCGTAAAACATTTAAACCGCGAGGAGATAATTTCTCTCTATGAGCAGGACTCCCGCGAAGAGGTAATCATCTGCGGCATAGTAGAAAAAGCGCGCATTATAACTACAAAAAGAAGCGGCGAGCGTATGGCGATTTTAAAAATTGAAGATGAAACCTCAACTGTCGAAGTTTTTGTATTCCCCAAGCTTTTCGCAGAAGCTTCCATGGATATCAAGGAAAAAAGCATAATCGTTATAAAAGGAAAACTTGAATCCAAAGAAAGAGTGCCAAAAATATTAGCCGCCAAAATTATCCCGATTGAACGCATTTTCGAAAACATAAAAGGCTTAAACATTGCCATAAATCAGGAAAAATTCCCCTTGGCGAATCTAAGGACAATTTTTCTAAACAATAGAGGAACCACGCCTGTTGTGTTCGCCTTCAGAAACTCAAAGCTTAACGGCGTAAAAATTAAAACTGCCAATCAATTCTGCTTAAAGCTTACCGAAAACGCCCTAAAAGAAATCAGCGCGCTTATCGGCGCGGAAAACCTGTCGTTGAGCCTCTAGGTATATTCAAACTCTAAACAAATTCCAACTCCCAAATTCCAAGCTCCAAATAAATTCCAATTACAGAATGACCGAAATTCTAGACCCAAAATATTTGAATATTGGGATTTTGGAAATTGGAACTTATTTGTAATTTGGTGCTTGTAGCTTGGAATTTATTAACATTTTCATTCTTGACACTCCACCCATTCGCGTTAAAATACCCCCATTACGAAGGCGGTTTCTATGTGTAAATTTACTACAATTTGGCGTTAATTCTAATAGCGTTGGGGTAGCCCAGCGCTTTTTTAATTTCATAACTACTAGTTTGAATTTTTAAAATAGAATATGGTATAAGTAATATTTAAAAAGATATGATCAAGTTAAAGAGAAATCTTTTAAGGACGCATGAAATGGTTTCCGAAAGCTTTACCAAATGCTTAGATGAGGCTAACAAGCTTTGGTATGGAGTAATTAGTTTAATTATAACTTTATCATCGTCATTTTTAGTTTTATCCATTGCCTTGATAGAAAAATTATTCCCCCCAATAGCTAATTTAATTAATCTACCAAAATTATTAATCATGAGCTGGGTTTTATTATTTCTTTCGATAATTTTTGGAATTATTGCTGAGCTCGAAGCAGCAGTTTTTCATAGTAATCAAGCAAGAGTTAGGGGGAGAGTTATCCATGAATTAAATCAAAAAATTGCTTCGGGTATGGACGAAGATATTATCGAGATAAAAAATGACACAGATTATATAGTACCGGGTAAAATTATTTGGGGCGCTATAAATATCAATTGCTTCATTCTTGCAATTTTATGTATGTGTCTCGCATTGTTAAGAAAAATTATCCCAAAAAATAATTGTATTATTATTTTTATTACTGCTATTATTTTTATTGCGGCCATTAATATTTATTTGCTTAGGAAACGTAAAAAATAATAAATAAATATTTTAATTTATGTAATTCCAGGGACACAATACTTAATCAGTCCAAGCATTACCGCAAAACAAGCATAATCCTAACCGTTTCTACCCCGGAGGTGGACAGCGGTTTGCAGAGGAGGCATATGAAAAAAATGTTTTTAGTTTTAGCAGGCATTTCGTTTTTATTTATTTCAGGCTGCGGAGAAGAAAGTTTCTCGCGCTACCCGTCAGTAACTATACCGGAATTTGCCAACGAAGATTACTATGTCCAATTATCTGACAGAAATCAGGAAGTCGTTTATAACGCGGTTGTCACTCTTGGGGAGCAGGCAGCCGGGCTGGGCAAACTGCTTTCTGACGATAAAGCAAACAAAAATTCTCCGGAATATATAACAGCAGAAAAAATTTACCATAGAATAGTTAAGCTTTTAAATTCATCTGACAGTAATACGGTTGCGGCGTCTTTGCGTTTTCTTCAGCTTTTTAGCGGCAATTACAGTAAAAAACCAGAGCTTTTAAATCCGGCGTTAAAAATAAAAAGTGATGACCCTCAAGTTCTGTATGAACAAATAAGGCTGCTTGAGCGTATTCCCTGTAAGGGCGATAGTATTAGTGATTCCGTATTGCACAAATTCCTGAATAATCCTTCCTGGGTTGTGTCGCGAAGTTCCTATCTTTTGATTGATAAACTAGGAAATGAAAATTTAAGGCAGGAACTTATTTCGCGATATAAAACTTGCGCAAATGAGGCTGAAAAACTGCTTATTCTTACTGCTTTTAACAACCAGCCAGGCGATATCGATGCGGATTTCTTTTTTGGCGAAATAATGTCAGCAAAGAGCAATAAAATTAGATATGCCTTGTATGATATTTTAGGCAATTGTAAAAATCAGGAAAAAGTATTAACCTGGGTAGCCCAAAATTATGGAAAAATTCCAACCGATGACCGGAAATATTTATTCCAGCATTATGCTGCTACTATGGAAGATAATTTTTCCACAAGGTTACTGGAAATTTTTCTAAATAATGGTTTTATCGCAGACAGGAGTTTCCTTAAATTACTCGATGAAGGGTTAGAGGGATATTCCAGCAAAGACAATTTAAAGCCCAAAGACGAAGAAAGCCTTAGTAACCTGAAGAAGCTTGAGGGAGCATTGATTAACGGAAAAGCCATGGTTGTTTACTGGCAAAACTTGCGTAAGGAGAAAGAAGCGCTGAATGCCAGGATAACTGCATTGCAGTCCGAATATAATACTGTTATCAAAAAATATAGCGTTACAATAGATGAAATTCTTAAAAAGTATGGTGTTTCCGAAAAAATGCGGAAGGAATACCTGGAAAACATTACAATTTCACGCGAGAGCCTGAAGGCGCTGTTTGAGCCGGATAAAGAGAGCAAAGGCCAAAAATAACCCGGCTGCAGTAAAAAATTAATGAAAACGGCTTAATTAATCTAACTTCCTGCCGGAAAGCAGGTTAGGGTAGTTGCTATTTCCGAAAAGCGCGCAATGCCCCCGTATCATTACTCCCTTGACACCCAAAAAAAGAATGATACACTAAACCTATGCGAAAACGCGATATTGTCCTAAAAATAAGCCAGGATACAGGCGTTAAACAGGTTGTAGTCAGAGATATTGTCCAGCGTACATTTGACACTATTTTTGAGTCTTTAAAGAACGGAGAACGCATAGAATTGAGGAATTTCGGGGTTTTTCAGGTAAAGAAAAGAAAAAAAAGAATCGGCAGAAACCCTAAAACAGGCGAAGTTATCCCTGTCCCGGAAAGGCATACCGTAATATTTAAGCCTGGCCTTGAGATGAAGCAATTCATCAAATAATCCCGCACCTTCATGATAAAAACCTATAAAAGTATAAGGGGAACTTATGATTTTAGCCCGGATGAAGCCTGCCTGTTTAATAAAATAGCTGAAAAAGGAAGGCATATCTTTGGCGTGTATGGCTATGAGGAAATTATTCTTCCCATGCTTGAAGAGGAAGGAGTTTTTATAAGAAGT
>JAQVOZ010000056.1 GCA_028702365.1 Candidatus Omnitrophota bacterium
CGCCGATTGAATACTTACGGATAAAACGCATAAGGGTTCCCGCAAATTTAACTGCTTCTTTGGAATTGTAGGGTATGCGCAGCTTTATAAGCATATCGGCAAAACCCACGACGCCTAAGCCGATTTTTCTGTTTGCTTTTGTAATTGCCTCTATTTGTTTTAGCGGGTAATTGTTAATTTCAATAACGTCATCGAGGAAACGCACGCCCAGCTTAACGGTTTCTCTTAACGCTTCCCAGTTAACTTTTTTATTTTTTACGAATTTGGAAAGATTTACGGAAGCAAGATTACAGCTCTCATAGGCAAGTAACGGTATCTCTCCGCAGGGATTCGTTGCCTCAATCTCGCCTAAAGTGCTTAGGGGATGCGTTTTGTTTATCCTATCGAGAAATATCAACCCGGGATCGGCATATTTATACGCGCATAAAGCAATTAGAGAAAAAAGAGTTTTTGCTTTTATTTTTTTTTCGCAAAGCCCCGTCCTTGGATTTATAAGGTCCATATAGCCGTTACGCTTTAAAACTCTTATGAAGTTATCGGTTACACCTACCGATATATTGAAATTCTCCAAAACGCCTTCTTTTAATTTCGCTTCAACGAACTCAACTATATCCGGATGGTCCACTTTTAAAATCCCCATATTCGCACCCCTGCGGCGCCCGCCCTGCATAACCACATCAGTTGCTTTATCGAAAATCTGCATAAAGGAAACCGGTCCGGAAGCTTGCCCTTTGGTCGATAAAACCAAATCGCTTTTAGGCCGAATCCGTGAGAAACTAAAACCTGTGCCTCCTCCGGTCTGATGTATCAACGCCATTGCTTTTAAAGAGTCAAAAATACCATTCATGGAATCATCAATAGGGAGCACGAAGCAGGCTGAAAGCTGGCCCAATTTCGTGCCTGCATTCATAAGGGTAGGCGAATTAGGAAGAAACTCGAGGGACGACATTTTCTCATAGAACTTTTCGGCAAAATAACTTTCTTTTTTCGAGGAAAAATTTCTCTCGGCTTTTGCGACACAATTAGCAACTCTCCTAAACATTGCGCCGGGCGTTTCGATAACCCGCCTATTGTCATCACGAAGCAGGTAGCGCTGTCTTAAAACGCTTATGGCATTTAATGATAATTTAAAACCGTCTTTTACGCCTAATTTTTCCTTGGCAACCCTTATGCTGCTACGGTAATTGCGGTAAAGTATATAAGCTTTGGCAACTTGAGGGTAACCTGCTTTCATCAGGGTTTCTTCAACTATATCCTGAATATATTCTATAGGGATAGCCTGCTTTTCGTATTTTTTAATTGCAGCAAGAGTGCGGGGAAGGATTATTTTAACTAAATTTACGGCTTCACTTTCGTTAAGAACTTCCTGGCCGGATTTTAATATGGCATTATGGATTTTAATATAGTTAAATTCTTCAAGCTTACCATCCCGTTTAATTACTCTCATAAATTACCCGTTAAGCCAGCCGCATAAACATTCCGGAAACTGCGCCCAGCGAATTAGCAAGAATATCAAACACTTCAAATGACCTATATGGAAGAAAACACTGAATACATTCAATAGCAAATCCTACGAAAAAACAATACAGAAATACCTTTATGTAGCAGTTTTTTTTAAGGTTTAACCTAAAAGTATTTATCGCCAGAAACGCGAGGGCGGTGTAAATTAAAAAATGCGTTATTTTGTCAAAAAAAGGGATAAAATCAACACTTTTTGTATTTACAGGAATAACAGAAATAACAGCAATAAAAATGGTGTAGGTATATAAGATACGGAACGAAAATAAACTGCGCATTAAACTAAAACGCCTTTTTACGCAGAGATTGTATTTTTGAAAGAAGAAAATTCTCTAAATATTCAGTCATTACAGGCTTGGCAATAAAACCGTCGGCGCCGAGTTTTTTCGCTTCTACGATATTCTCATCATTATCGTAAGCACTTACGATAATAACTGGCAATTTCGGCTGTTCCTGTTTTATTTTCTTAAGCATAGGGAAACTCTTCTCGCCCTTAAGCAGAATATCAAGAAGCACTAAGTTGTAATCGGAAACGTTTTTAGAAAGTGCCGTTGATAAATCGTAAGCCACATCAATTGCATAACCTTTGCGCGTTAAAAATCTCACTATGGCATCCGCTGTTTCCTTTTCGTCTTCCACTAATAAAATTTTATCCATATGCTCCTCCGTTAAAAAATTTGTTTATACCGCCAGGAAATACATTTTACAGCGTAGCGTCTTCCACGGGTTTTATCATACGCTGCCTTATTTCTTCCAACTTATTTATTATTGCCCGTATTCTGGACGGACCGGTTACTGCGCTTATAACTATTTGTTTTGTCCTGTTACCTATGCGGATTTTTAATCTTTCACCGTCTGAATCAATAAAATCTTTATCTGCCACATACTCGTCTTTAAACTGAAAAATATCCGTCTTTAAGATGAAATCGGCCAAAGTATTAAGTTCAGCCTCTGATAATTTTGCATTATAAACCTTAGGCTTGTCGTAATAATTGTTTTCGGAAACGATAACCTCCCCCCTGTTGGTTATTATGATTTCGTAGTCCTGCGTTAATGAATGTTTTTTTACTGAATAAAATACGCTTATTTCAGGTGTGGGCTCATAGTATGGCTGGTAATGGCCCGAATACACTTTGGGCTCTTTGGACTGTGCGGATAGGTGATGGGTGAAACCAAATATAAAGCACAAAATCAGGCTGTAAAAAATATATTTTTTCGTTATGCTCATCTTTCTATTTATTTTATACGCTAATTAGGCATTGTCAAGTTTCTATCGATTGGCTATTTCATTATTTAATGTTTTTGGCGGGTGCGTCCAGTATTTTCTTATGCAGCCTTCCAGCCTGCAGGCAAAAAGCTTCTATTTTTGCATCCATTAAAAGCGGAAAAGGGTTGCCGTCAACTTCTATCGACAAAAAAGCGAACTCATGATTATCTTCTGAATTTAATCTTGCCTTACCGTCTATTTCCATTTTTGTTTTTAAATTCATATTACTGCCCAATATGGCTTCGATTATTCTTGAAGGCAAACACGCAAAAGGCCCGACATTTATTACTCCGCAGGCAGAATGCATAATTTCCTTTAAGGCTGCGCCCACTACGACTATTGATTCGCCTGTTAATTGTTCGTTTATCAAATGTTTTCCAAAACGAATGATTTCTTCCATCTCGACGCAGTCATCATGATACAATCCGGACATAGATAATATTTCCTTTATGTTTTTTTCGTATTTTCGCTGCAGCCGTTGCTTTACGAAAAATTCAATCCTCCCGCTAACGCTTAAATTAGATTCAATTATTTTTCTTTTGACCAGATAATCAACATAATGCAGCCACTCCAGGACAGGTGCGGTTTTTACTATAAAACCTCTCTCGGCTAAACGTTCGATTATCGCATTACAGCAGAAATCATCACGCCTTACATATATTTCACCCATCAGAGCAACCACTTTTGCCTCTTTAAGCGGATATTTTAACGGGATGTTTTTTAGCGCATGCGCGGTTTTGTTTAGCTGCTCTTCCAGGCGGATGCCATCATTCGATAAACAATGCAAAATTTTCTTCCATTCATTGTCAAATATTGCCATCGCCTTGTTTCTGTCTAGAGCCAGCACTTTAAGGGTATTTTTTATATCATACATCGTATCGGAAATTGCCGCTCCCTTTAGGACGAGCTTGCCGAATTTAACTCCTAAACCGGTATAGCCATTTTGGGTATCCATTGACCAGATTGCTAAATTTTTCATTTTTTGTTTCCGGATCAAATTTTTTAAAAACACGCTATATTGGCCAAAGCGGCAGTTACCTCCGGTTGCGGGCATAAAATAAACATAAACATCTCCGTTAAGAGGCTGTTCTTTGAAATACCGTATCAATCCCCCTGCGGTTAAAATAAGCGGCAGGCATTCTTTGCAGGTAGTATTTGCCCTGCCATATTTTAAAGAAACATCGTCGGAGGGTAGCAGCGATACGGAATTTATGCCTATGGATTTAAATACTGCTGCCAGCGCCTGCGGCCCGAGCTCACCCATAGCTGGTATCAGCACTTTTACCCTTGGATCTTTTATCCTGAACCGCTCTCTGCTGCAAGTCGTAATCCATAACTTTTTCCTGAAATTTATACAGCGCGCGGGCTTGAATTTTTCATTTTTTTCTTCAAGGCCATGGCTCATGCTGCGCACGCCTCTTACTATATCTAAAAATGCTTCAATTCTCGTATTGATTCCTGCATCGGCAGTATGATTATCAATTTCTAAAATGAGCATGGGTTTTTTACCCATAATATCCCTGACGTTTCCTACGATAAAAGAATCAGGGCCGCAACTAAAATTTGTAATAAAGGTAGCGAAAAGCTGCGGATGTTTTTTTATGAAACGGCCGGCCTTAAGCAGCATTTGCCCGGTTGCCCAATACATATGCCGGTCATCGGATTCGTTTTCATAAGGCAAGCAGTCGAAAGGTATAACCGTAATTCCGCGGGATGCGAATTTGTCAGGTATCGCCATATTCGCCTCAATGGCAAAAGCATTATAGGCTCTGCCCAGCAAAACCACGGCTATTCTATCGGGATGTTTTTTAAGCTCATCCAGGCACTTTGCGCCTAAACGTTTTGTTTCTTTAACAAATTCATGCTGTTTCTCGCAGGCGTGCCCATACGCTCGTTTTGCAAGCTTTCTTCTAAAACCCATTCGCTTTGCCATCTCCAGGAATTGGCCTCTTGCGCCTCTAAACCCCTTAGATAAATCAAGTACGGGCGCAAGTATTTTGTTCTTGTCTACATCCTTAAAGGAACTGCGAAGGTAATACGATTCCCCCTGTAAAATTACGCATGTAGACTGCTGTTCTTTTCTGTTGCGCCTGGCGCTTTTTGATTTCAATTCTAAAATTTGCGGCAAGAAAATATAATCCGGGGATTGTTCCAGCAAATCGTGGAACAAGCCATGCGCTATTTCTGCCGGATAGCAAAAAGACGCGCCCTTTAGCTGCACGCCCTCATCGCAGATTTTATCGGGAATCATAACTTTACAACCCAAAGAAGTAAAAAAATTGTAATACAGCGGAAACAAAATGTGCGTAAGAAAAGACTTATTAATCCCTACAGTCTTAACCTGCTTATGCGTAAGCGCTTTGCCGGGCTTAGCATCATGGCTGAATAAATATTCCTGGCGTTTTTTGACTAAGTTTGCTTCTTCACTGTCAACTTTAAGGTCATAACACAAATTGTAATACTTGTTGCAAAGGCCGCCAAAAAGATGAACCTTGCCCAGAACTTCTATGCGTGCGATATCACATTTCCTGTCGCACTTCTCAAATCCTCCGTTACATTTGAAAAATCCCTTATGAGAAACTTTTCTGTTCATAAGCTCTGCGAGATCAAAATTTTTCTCCTTTAATATGCCGGATTTAAGTTTATTTTTGACCTCCAAAGCAACTCCGAATGCCCCCATTAATCCCGGGTCAGGGGGAACGACAATACTTTTTCCAAGAATAGACGCCATGGCCAAAGGAACTGCTTTGTTGTAGCAAACACCGCCTTGCATGAAAATTTTATTACCCACGATTCTGTTTCCTTTGACTCTATTATTATAATTAACGCATATGGAGTAAACCAAGCCCGCTATTATATCTTCTTTTTTAAGCCCGTCCTGACAGGCAGCTTTGATGTCACTGCTTATAAATGCCGCGCACTGGTCGTTAAAGTTCGGGGGGTTATTGCCCTTTAATGCATATTGTTCGATATCTTTTAATCCTACGCCTAAGGTTTCCTTGCAGGACTCCTCAAGGAAAGAACCTGTTCCCGCAGAACATGCTTCATTCATTGCGTAGTCCGAAGAAACTCCATTGGTAACGTAAGTATATTTTGCATCCTGTCCGCCTATTTCAAAAATGGTGTCGACATCGGGGTCAAAATATACAGCTGCTCTTGAATGCGCAATAATTTCATTAACGATAGCATCAGAAAAAGCGTGCAAAGCAACTATCTGCCTTCCGGAGCCGGTTACGCCTAATCCTATAATTTTTATTTTTTTATCGACATTGACTGCTAATGCTTTATAGCAATTGAGCGCTGCTTCAATCGGATTGCCGTTTGTCCTTAAGTAAATGGAATCCAGCACGGCATTGTCCCTTTCTCTTAACATTATTGCTTTGGTGGTAGTTGAGCCGACATCTAAACCCAAGATACAGACATCATCCTCGCTGTAATTCTCTCTTTGCCAATCTGCCTTATAATCAACCAGATGCGAGGCCTTACAAAGAGGCGGCAAAGTATTCGCTTTCAAATAAGAAGTTTTATTTTTAAGTAAACCGGCTTCGTGGCTGATTGCCTTATTCTTTGTCGCCCAAAGGGCCGCGCCAAGAGCCTCAAAATAATGAGCTTCTTTAGGAACGCAAACATTTTTTATATCAGCCTTTAAGAAATTTACGACGTGCGGGTTTAAAGCAACAGCGCCAGTCAGCATAATATTATTCTTAGGCACATTAACCAGAAGCTCCAAAACTTTTCGTGCCATCATTTCAGAGAGCCCGGCTAAAATATCGCTTATATCTTGCCCTTTATTTAAAGCATGCGTGCAATCGCTCTTACAAAAAACAGAGCACCTGCTGGAAAGCCTGTATATTTTATCTTTGCTGGTTAGTTTTATCGCATCGTCAAGTGAAATATTCATTCTATGCAGCTGCTGCATAAAAAATTCGCCGGTGCCGGAGGCACATTTATTCAGCGTTCTCACAGAAGAAATGTGCCCTTGTTTATTCAGAAGATAAGCTATAAAAACTTCAGCGCCCATGCTGATGACAGCATCAAATTTATTTTTTTCCTTGTTAACAAAGGCAAAAGCCCCCTCCACTGCTTCCGGCTCTGAAATCCAGGGCAAATTTATTGAATCTTTGATTTTTCTGCCGGTAATTGCGATGTGTTTACAGCCTGATTGTTTTATTTTTTCTAATTCCTGTTCGAGGCGGCCAAGGATATTGCCTTCGTGGGATATTTGAAAGGTTTTAACGATATGCAGCTTATCTTCAGAAAGACAAAGCTCAACAAAAGTAAGGTTAGCTGCGCCTACACATATTCCGTAAGATTTAACCATATTTTAATTTCTCCGTTTTACTACAAAATTTTACGCGAAGCACATTATAACTTTTTACAGGCACCAGTCAAGATAACTCTAGCCAAAGACAGCACTAAAACTTATTTAAATGTTTCCGGCAGATACAAACGATTATAAAAATCTCAAATTTTCAATTATCGCCGCAGGCTTTGCTTCCTGCAGCACAAAGCTCTCAACCGCGGGGCTGCATCCGCACTCTTTGCAGACAGTTTCATCGTAAATTCCCTTGCGGCAACAGCATAAACCTAGTTGCCCCTGGTTAATTGTAATACTTGACCACACCGGCCTCCTCCATTTATCGCGTTTTAAATATTTTAGCCCATCAAAAGTATTGACCACCCTAAACGGGTGCCTGCGCTTAATCCTTATAAGCTTATCAATAACGCTGCGCTTTGTTTTTTCATCAAGAATCATAGCCTTATTTGAACCCAGGTAAGGCGTAAAAAGATGGAAAAATATTCCTCTTACATTCTTAATATCAAATATCTGCGCAGCCGCTTGTTCAAAATTCCAAGCATTGACTGCGCTTACGGTAAAATTAACGTAAATGCCGCGATGGTTGCTGTTATTAAGATTATTTAAAACATCATCGTAAATTCTGCCGCGAATGGTATTATGCTGCGCTGGTTGCCCGTCAAGGCTCACCCACAGATAACTGGCCTTTGATTGCAAGGGAAATGTTCCGTTGGTGCACACAACCACCCTGAAAAAACCAAGCTTTTCTGAAAACTCAATAATATCGTCTAAATTATATTCTCCGTCCTTCCAGAAAAACGGTTC
>JAQVOZ010000057.1 GCA_028702365.1 Candidatus Omnitrophota bacterium
TTTTCCTTTAATTGCACTGCTTCCTCAATCGCATACATATCAAAAGGATTGATTATGGAAGCAACGCCCTCTCTAACCAGAGTATTGGTCTCAGGATTAATTCTTACATCAGTTGTATCCGGAACCTGTTTTATACAAACTACTATCTTCATATTTTATCTTTCTAAAATACTATGTATTTAATAAATGTCAATAAAATTTAAGCGTTTTTCAGCTTTTTTCTTGCAACTAAAAGGACGGGTATTGCGGCAAGCTGGGCGAAAACAGAAAAAGCAACTAAATAGAATACATGCTTATCATACAGGATACCCATAAGGGCGCTTCCTAAAAACCAAAATAAGCCGTAACCCGTATTAAATATCCCATAGGCTGAACCGCGCTTATTGCTGGCCACCATAGTTGCAACTGCTGCGCGCATAATAGATTCCTGGGCCCCCATACCTATGCCCCAAACAGCCATACCTAAAAGTGCCAAACCAAATCCTCCTAAAAAAACAAGCGGGGCAAAAAAAGCAGAAATCAATACTACAAAAATAAGAACATTCATCCCGATACGGTCGAAAAATTTTCCGCAGACCAGGGCAGAGATTGCATCAACCGCCATGGCAATTGCATAAAATACCGGTATCCAGTTGTCGGTAACTATGATATGTTTTTTCAAATGATACGCAATCAAAGGATAATCAGCGTAACCCGCCGCAATTAAACCTATGGCTAAAAGATAAATCCAGAAAACTCCGGGCAAGCCTTTACCCTCGATTTTTTTACTTACCGGTTCAAATTCGCGCGGGCTTGGGTAGCTGATACGCGCAACAACAAGAACAATTAAAGCAAGCACGGCAGGTATCGCTAAAGTTATAAAACCGGTTTTGTAGCTTCCTTTAAAATATAAAATTGCGGCAATTATCAGCGGGCCGGTAAGTGCTCCGATTTGATCCATTGCCTCATGCACGCCAAAACCCCAGCCCTGGCCTACTTGTTTTGTCGCATGGGAAAGTATTGCGTCACGCGCAGGTGAACGTATTGCTTTACCCATTCTTTCTACAATTATAAGGCCTGCGGCAACTTCCCACCTGCCCGCAAGCGCGAGAAGCGGCACTGCCAAAAGATTTACCGCGTAACCTAAAATTGTTATTGTCCAATACTTTCCGGTTTTATCGCTAAGATATCCTGAGGCAAGCCTTAATGCATAGCCGATAAATTCTCCAAGGCCGGAAAAAACTCCAACTACCGTTGCGCTTGCGCCAAGAATTGCAAAATAAGGCCCTATTACGCTGCGCGCACCCTCGTAGGTAATGTCAGCAAACAGGCTTACAAAACCAAGCATGATAATAAACCTGAAAGCTGATTTTTTTAAAGTTTCTGGTGTCTTGTTTTCTAAGTTCATATAAAAATTTATTTTTCGATAAATAACAAAGAAGCCATAATCAAAACTCCGGCAACCAGCCAAATAAATTGCCAGAAAGCGCTTGAAATTTTTACCTCACAGCCCTCATGAAGCTCAGGAATAAGGTCGGAACCGGCGATATAAATAAATCCTCCCGCAGTTATAGGCACCAGCGCCGCGGTAAAACCTTTCACATGAGAACCTATGGTAAGCGCGACTATAGCGCCTAAAATTGATGTTACTGCAGAAAGAAAATTAAAAATTAATGCCTTTTTTATGGACAATCCGCCATGAACAAGCACTCCGAAATCTCCGATTTCCTGCGGGATTTCGTGCAGAATTACTGCAAGCGTTGTGGTGATGCCAAGCGGGATACTTACTAAATATGTCGCGCCGATAATTAAGCCATCAATAAAATTATGCACTCCGTCTCCGATTAGATTAAGCGCAACTACCGGCTTCCACTTTTGCTCGTGGCTCGGCGCATGGCAGTGGTGCCAGCGAATAAATTTTTCTAAAACAAAGAAAATAAGGATTCCTGCGATTATATAAAGTGAGGTAGTAAGATTTGCGCCTAATTCCTTGAAGGCCTCCGGAAGAAGATGGATAAAAGCATCCCCAAAAAGCCCGCCGACTGCAAAGCTAACGAGAAAAAGCAGTATCTTATAGAGGGCTTCCCGTTTTAAGGAAAGCGTAAGTACGCCGATAAGCGAGATAAGGCTTACTATAATAACACTTACTAAACTATATACCCATATTTGCATATATCTTTAGATTATATCTTAAATTCTCTTTTCGCAAAACAACAAAAATTTATTCGCCCTTCGCCTCTCCTCCATCATCCTTCTATTGCCTGTTATCACGCCATATGCATTTTTGAGAGCGCCTCTTTTAACTGTTTCGATTTAGCCGCAAATAACAATGCTCCGGCTATAGAAAACAATCCCCCTAAAATCAAAGTATGAGGGGCTCCTATTGTGTGCGCCAAATATCCCGAAGATAAGCCTCCGAAGGGTGCAACTCCCATAAAGCACATTGTATAAAAACTCATAACGCGGCCGCGCTTGTTATCATCAACAATAGTTTGCACAACGGTGTTACTGGATGCAAGCTGCACCATCATACTAAAACCTGCAACGAGCAACACTAATAACGAAAACCAGATAACATGCGAAAAAGAAAAAACAATCAAGCTTGCTCCAAATATTGCGGAAGCTATCCAAATTTTATTTGCAAGATGTAAAACGCTTTGGTGAGAAGCAAGATACAATGTGCCTGCTATTGCACCAATTCCGATAGCAGCCATTAAAATTCCGTAGATTTGAGGGCCCCCTCCAAAAATATCAACCGCAAAAACAGGCATAAGCACAGCATAGGACATGCCGGTTAAACTTGCAACGGCAGTCAAGAAAAGTATTGCTTTTATCGGCAGAAATCCAAAAGTATAAGAAAAACCTTCTTTAAAATCTTTTAAAATATCTCCTCTTTGCACGGGCGTTTTACGTAATTTAACCTGCATCCTCGTCAATGCCCAGATAACGGCAATGTAACTTAAACCGTTTATCAAGAAACAAATACTTTCTCCGGTAATAGCAATAAGCATACCGGCAACAGACGGGCCGATAAGCCGAGCGGCATTAAAGATAAAAGAGTTAAGCGCAATGGCATTGGCTAAGTCTTTTTTATTTTCAACCATTTCAACAATAAATGACTGGCGCGTAGGTATATCAATAGCGTTAATGATGCCAAGAAACATGCTGAGTGCGATAATAAGCCATACGCTTATTAATGATTTGGAGGCAAGAAAAAAAAGGATAAAAGCCTGAAGCATAGAAAGGCTTTGCGTAATTATAAGCATGCGGTGCCTGTTGTAGCGATCCACAAATACTCCGATAAACGGGCTTAGGAAAAATGCAAATATCTGGCTTGAAAAAGCAATCATGCCTAAAATGAGCGGCGAATTAGTCATGCGATAAACCAGCCAGCTCATTGCTATTGTCTGCATCCAGGTGCCGATAAGTGAAATAATCTGCCCGCTAAAAAAGAGCCTGAAATTTTTGTAGCGTAAAGAACGGAAAATAATGCCGAGCTCCGTTATTTTAAATCTGGAATTTTTGTTTTCTAAATTTGCTTCTTGCATGGGTTTTAGCAGAAAGATTGGAACTAGAAATACTGGCTACAATTCTATACCGGCGAGAACTCTTAATGCCTCTTTATATTTAGCCTCTGTCTTTTTAATAACATCCTGGGGTAATTCCGGGGCAGGCGGATTTTTATCCCATTTTATCGATTCAAGGTAGTCTCTCACGAATTGCTTATCGTAGCTTGCCTGAGGAGAGCCAGGCGTAAATTGTGCTTTTGGCCAGAAACGCGAAGAGTCCGGAGTAAGCACTTCATCTATTAGAATAATTTTATCTCCATCAAAACCGAATTCAAATTTTGTATCTGCTATGATTATGCCTTTCGCCTCTGCGTAGTCAGAACATTTTTTATAAATTTTAAGGCTTGCCTCTTTCAAAAAAGCGCTTGTTCTTTTACCGATTTTTTCTTCCATATAGCCATTGCTAACATTTATATCGTGGCCCACTTCCTCTTTTGTGGCTGGAGTGAATATGGCCTCCGGCAATTTATCGCTTTCTTTTAATCCGGCAGGTAATTTTATCCCGCAAATACTCTGCGATTTTTTATATTCTTTATAACCTGAACCTGCCAAATAACCCCTTACGACACACTCAAAAGAAACGGGTTTGGTTTTTTTTACAAGCATCGAACGATTTGCTAACACGTCTTTATATTTTTTTAGATTTTCAGGATACGCATCTACGTCCGCAGTTATCAGATGATTTGGAATTATATCTTTTGTAAAATCAAACCAGAAAACCGATATTCTGTTTAAAACTGCGCCTTTATTTGGAATCGCATTTGGAAGGATAACATCAAAAGCGGAAATTCTGTCGGTTGAAACAACAAGCAGAGAGCTTCCAACCTCATAGACGTCGCGCACTTTGCCGCGCCGGAAAAGTTTTAAATCCGGAAAATCCGTATGCAATACTTCTTTCACGTTTATCTAGCCTTTTAATTTTTTTTCAAGGATGTCGAATTCCTCGTGTAATTCTTTAGGCATATGATTGCCGAATTTTTCAAAGAATTCCTCCGCCTCTTTTAATTCCGTATCCCATTTGTCTTCATCTATCGAAAAAACTTTCTTCATATTGCTATCACTGACAGAAAGCCCTTCCCTGTCAAAACTTTTTAAATCAGGCACCAGTCCTATATGGGTTTCCTTGGCAAGGGCTTTATTTTTCGTACGCTCAATTATCCATTTAAGCACTCTTATATTTTCCCCAAAACCCGGCCAGAGGAATTTTCCGGCATCGTCTTTTCTGAACCAGTTTACAAAAAATATTTTTGGAGGGTTTTTAAGAATTTTCCCCATTTTAAGCCAATGGCCGAAATAATCGCCCATATTGTATCCGCAGAAAGGAAGCATAGCCATTGGGTCCCTGCGTAAAACTCCAACTTTACCCTGGGCCGCAGCTGTTGTTTCAGAACCCATCATAGCCCCGGAAAAAACGCCATGGTCCCAGTCAAAACTTTCATATACGAGAGGAAGCAGGTTTGAACGCCTGCCTCCCAAAATTATTCCTGATATAGGAACACCTTGGGGATTGTCGAAATCCTTGGAAAGCGTGGTACACTGGTTTATAGAAACCGTAAAACGCGAATTCGGATGTGCGCACTTCTGTCCGGAAGCTCTGTCAAATTTGTTGCCCTGCCAGTCTAGCAGATTGGCTGGATAATCTTTCGTAAGAGACTCCCACCAAGGCTCATTTGTATCGGTATTTAAAGCTGTGTTTGTAAAAAGAGTGGGGTAAAAAGTTCCGGCTTTAAGCGTATCAATCATGCAGGGGTTTGTATTATAAGATGTACCTGGAGCGACACCGAAAAACCCCGCCTCAGGGTTACTTGCCCAAAGCCTGCCATCGTCTCCTACCCTAATCCAGGCTATGTCGTCGCCAAGAGTCCAAATTTTATAGCCGGGAAGTGCCGAACGAAGCATTGAAAGGTTTGTTTTTCCGCAGGCGCTGGGAAGAGCTGCTACAAGATAGTCAACGTTTCCCTTTGGGTCTTCAACTCCAATTATAATCATATGCTCGGCAAGCCAGCCCTCACGAAAACCCAAGTACGAAGCAAGCCTAAGTGATATGCATTTTTTTCCAAGCAAAGCATTTCCTCCGTAGCCTGAGCCTATACTCCAGACTAAACTTTCTTCGGGAAAATGCATTATAAGGCGGCGCTCCGGGCTCAAGTCTCCTATTGAGTGCAATCCTTTTATGAAATTATCACTGTTGTCTATACGCTTCAATACATCGGAACTCATGCGTGTCATGATGCGCATACTTACCGCAACATAGCTTACGTCTGTTACCTGTACGCAAAATTTTGCAAAAGGCGAATCAGGGTTGCCCATTACAAAAGGCAATACATACATGGTCCTGCCGCGCATGCAGCCACGGGTTATCTTCTTCATTGCCTCTTTTGCTTCATCGGGCGCCATCCAATTATTGTTAGGGCCGGTGAGCTCCTTGGAAGAGTGACAAACAAAAGTAAGATTTTCCGTACGAGCTACATCTGAGGGATGACTTCTGTGCAGGTAAGCATTTGGCCAGGATTTTTGATTCAATTCGTAGAATACCGGTTTGCCGTTTATCTTTTCTTCTTTTATGCCGCGCTCAATAAGTAAACGCGCTTCTTTTTCTGAACCGTTGCACCAATAAATATCCCGCGGCTCTGTTAGTTTAGCTACTTCCTCAACCCATTTTTCAACTGCATTTGCCATATTTTTCCTATTGTTTTACGAATTTTACTAAAATGTTTGTTTTATTTAAGAATAACCGCTATTACGAAAAAATCAAGCGGAAATTTAAAAAAATGGGTTTTAGAGAGGTATTTTTTTAAGATGGCTGGGTGTCAGGTCAACTATGTTTTCCACATCTACCACTATAAGATATTCAGGATGAGGAAATTTTGCTTCAGGATGATGGCCTGACTTTCTATAATCTTTAATGCTTTTTATTACTCTTTTTGAAATTCTCTGTATCACCCGCTCTTCCCATGCTTTTATGATATGGTTTTCTATTTTATCTCTATCAACAATTTTAGCTCTTCCCTGTAGAGTGTAGCCCATAAAAAGATGCTCATCAACTGATGTTATGCTTATTGTCGGATTTGCCTTTAGATTCCTAAAGGTTCCTGCTTTGTATAAATCAACCAGGAAAATTTTCCCTTTTTTTTCTATGCCCACAATGCTCTTGGCGGCGCAATGGATGCTTCCTTCTGCGTCAAGCGTAGAAACAATACTAAAGCTTTGTTTTTCAAGGAAATTTACTATTGTATCCGATAATGTTTTCATATTATGAATTAAATCTGTGTGTTGATAAATATCTAAAGGCTGAGAGAGTCGCTTTAGAACCCTCCCCGCAGGCAATTACAATTTGTTTTTCGGGAACGGTCGTAACGTCTCCGGCGGCAAATATTCCTTCAATATTTGTCGAATTGTGGCAATCGACTATTACTTCTCCATATTCGTTATGCTTGGTAATTTTATCAAACTCCGAATTAGGGATTAAACCAATTTCGATAAATATTCCTTCGACGTCAAGGTTGTGAGCTTTTCCTTCTTTTTCTATCGCAATGCTTTTAACGAATTTATCTCCGGTAATTTCTTTTACTTTTGAGCTGTTAAATATTTCTACGTTGGCGCTCTTTTTTACGCTTTCAATCATTATGGGGTCCCCCGTAAGGGACTGAGCAATATTTATCATGTAAACTTTTGGGGAAATTTTCATAAGCTGTAAAGTAGCGTCCAGAGCGGAATTGCCCCCTCCTATGACAGCTACTTTTTTTCCTTTAAATAATGGCCCGTCACAGGTTGCACAATAAGTAACGCCTTTATTTTTAAACTCTTTTTCACCAGGCACATCAAGCATTCTTGGGCGCTTGCCTGTTGCGACAATTATTGTTTTAGAAATATATTCATTCTTATCGGTTATTACTTTTATCAAATCTTTTTCTTTCTGTATATCGCGCGCTGCCTCCGGCATATTCAGCGGCGCAGAAAAAGCTTTCATGTGTTCCTCGAATTTTAAAGTTAGCTCCGGTCCTGTGATAAACTGATATCCTGTATAATTTTCTATATCTCCGCTTAAGGCAGTCTGCCCACCGATGTCTAAACTGAGAACCAAAAAATCCATTTTCTTCCTGGCGGCATAAACCGAAGCTGTAATACCAGCCGGCCCTGCGCCTAAAATTATTAAATCATATACTTTCATAAATTATTTACACAGATTAGCGCGGATGGCAATCTGC
>JAQVOZ010000058.1 GCA_028702365.1 Candidatus Omnitrophota bacterium
TCTAAATCCGGCGAGTATAAGCGCCAAAGATTTAAAAGAATTATATTCCGATCATTTTATCGTGGTCAGCGATAAAACAATAGACCAGCAATACCTTGATAATATAAAGAATATGGCAGAGTATTTTTACAAAACACTTACGCAGGAATTTAAATTTATAAGAAACGAGCCATGGTTATGGAAAAATCGGGCAAAAATTTTTGTTGCAAAAGATAGAGGCGAATATGTTAAGAAATATAATTGTCCGGAATGGTCAAATGCCTGCGTAGATTATCAGGATAAAACGATTTTTACCTATCCCCAGCAAAAAGAATTTTCTTTGATACTTTCGCACGAGCTTACTCATATTATTTTCAGGGAATATCTTGGGTTGCGGCAGCTGCCTTTATGGCTGGATGAAGGTATGAGTGTTTACATGGAGAACAAATACGAAAAAAGGACAAATGACAACAAATTAATTCTATTGAAAAGAATAATAAGCGAGGGAAAATATATAAAATTTGATGATTTGAATGGACTGGACGTACTTTCCTTAAAAGCTAAACCTAAAGGCTATGTAGATATGTTTTACCTTGAATCATTTTCTATAGTTAACTTTCTTGTAAAAAAATGGTCAAGATATAAGTTGGATAACTTTTTTAAATTCCTTAAAGACGGCTACCCGCTGGAACAATCTTTATGCAAGGCTTATAATCTAAGAACAATCAAGGAGCTGGAAAAACAATGGATAAAGTTTTATCAACGATAAAGAATATTCATCTTATTGGTATTGGCGGAATAGGCATGAGCGGCCTGGCTCTTCTCTTAAGGGAGAAAGGTTTTAATGTCGCGGGTTCTGATGTTGCAGAAAGTTATATTACAAAAATGCTTAAAGAGCGCGGGATAAAGATTTATATAGGCCATCGGCAGGAAAATGTGGCAAAGGATACCCATCTTGTTTGTTACTCTTCGGCAATTAAAGAAGATAATCCGGAAATGCAGGAAGCCAAAACAAGAGATTTGTCTATTTTGCAAAGAGGTAAATTGCTTGGTCTGATATCATGGGATAAAAAAACAATTGCTATAAGCGGAAGCCATGGCAAAACCACAACAAGCTCCCTAATTGGTTTTCTTTTAACTTCCCTGGGCTTTAAGCCAACCGTATTTGTCGGCGGTATACCGCTTAATTATAAATATAATGCATGGTGGGGAAATGAATATTTTGTTATAGAGGCAGATGAAAGCGACGGCAGTTTCCTTTATTATAATCCCTGGGTATCAATAATAACAAACATAGATTACGAGCATCTTGATTATTACAAGAACATAGAAACGTTGAAAGGAAATTTTTTACAATTTGCTTATCAAACAAGGGCTCTTGCCATAGGCTGCGGCGATGACCCGTTCGTTTATGAAATAATAAAAAAAGCAAAAGGTGTAAGCTATGGTATGGGTGCGCATAATAAACTCAGGGCGGAAGATTTTCATTATGACGGGCAGTTCAGCTGTTTTAATTTTTTTATTGATGACAAATTAGTAAGAGAGGTTAAAATACCTCTTTTAGGCAAGCACAATGCATTAAATACCCTAGCTGTCCTTTCTTTTTTTAATTACTTGAATGAAGATTTAAACAAAGTGATAGATGCGCTTAAGTATTTTAAGGGCACAAAAAGGCGCTTTCAGATAAAAAAGAAAATAGGGAGTATTACTTTTGTAGATGACTATGCGCATCATCCGACAGAAATTGATGCCGTGCTTAAAGCAGCCCGTTATCTCGATCCTAAAAGGCTGTTTGTAATTTTTCAGCCGCATCGATATTCGCGTGTAGAAAACCTGCGTAAAGATTTTGCCCGCTGTTTCACGCAAGCGGATGAGCTCGTAGTTACAGATATCTATGCAGCATCTGAGCCTAATACTAAAAAAATAGATGCCCAGTCTTTGTCTAAAGAAATACAGAATAATTTTAAGGGAACAGTTACGCATATACCCAAGGAAAAACTTATAAGCGAGATACCTTTGCGCCTTAAAGAGGGTGATTTGGTTATGGGCATTGGCGCAGGAGACATAAATAGCATAATGGATGGCATAATAAATGAGTTTGAAACAAACAAAATTAAAACGTAATTATAGCCTCGCTGATTTTACTACAATAAAAATAGGCGGAGAGGCTAGATATTTTTTTACTGCCGAAAGCGCTGAAGCGCTTAAAAAAGTTTTAAAAAAATTCCAGGGTGCTTTTTATATCTTGGGCGGCGGGTCAAATCTTCTTGTAGCTGATAACCCAATCGAAAAATGTATTATCAAACTGGGGGAAGAGTTTAGCTATATCAGAAAAGACAAGTATCTGGAAGTTGGAAGCCGAACCCCGCTTTCCCACTTGATAAAATATGTTTCAGCCAATAATTTAGGAGGTTTTGATAATCTTGCAGGTATACCGGCAACCGTAGGCGGGCTGGTTATGATGAATGCTTCTTCTTTTGGCAGGGAGATATCAGAGTATCTTAAGGAAGTGGAAGTTATGGATAACAGCGGGAATGTAAAGATTCTGAAGAAAGATGGAATTTCTTTTTCTTACAGAAAATCTTCGCTGAATGATTACGTAATTTTGCGCGTTTGGTTTGAGGCCGTGAAAGATTATGATGTTAAAGCGAAAATAAGTAATTTTTTAAAGACAAGAATGAGCAGGCAGGATTTTGAATTTCCTAACTGCGGATGCATTTTTAAAAATCCCATTGAGAAGCCGGCAGGTTTTCTTATTGAGGCTTGCGGCTTGAAAGGATTAAAAAAGAATGACGCGCAGATTTCTCCTAAACATGCTAATTTTATAATAAATTTAAAAAAAGCCAGGTATAATGATGTAGATTACCTTACCAGTTATATTAAAGAAAGCGTACATAAAAAATTTGGTATTGTTCTTGAAGAGGAAATAAAACGGTGGGCGTGATCCAGATGGCAGATAAGAAAAATTATTAAAGATGCAGGGAGATATGGACATACTAAAGGATATAAAAGTGGGCGTTTTGGGCGGTGGAGTTTCTTCCGAGAGAGAGATTTCGCTTCTTTCTGCCAATGAAGCTTATAAGGCTCTTAGGAAAAACAATATAGAAACAGTTTTTATTGATATTACAGTTTCAGAGAAAGAAAAAGTTAAGGAAATGATTTTATCCAGTAATATAGATTTGGCATTTATCGCTTTGCACGGAGAATTCGGAGAAGACGGAAAAATACAGGAAATTTTGGAAGAGCTTGATATGCCTTATACCGGTTCAGACGCTAAGGCGAGTTATTTGGCAATGGATAAAATTGCTTCAAAGGAAATATTCATTAAGAATGGCATTGCGACTGCCGGATTTGCGGTTTACGAAGCAGGCCAGTCAATAGAAGATTTGGCTTTGAATTTGAAATATCCGGCTGTAGTTAAGCCTTTTTTTGCGGGTTCGAGCGTTGGGGTATTTATAGTACGTAACAAGATTGAGCTGGGATTTGCGCTTAAAGAAGCAGTGACGCTTCAGCCCAGAGTTATTATCGAAGATTACATAGAAGGAAGGGAATTTACCCTGGGGATTTTTGAAGATAAGCCGCTAGCGGTTGTAGAAATTGTGTTAAAAAGCGGATATTTCGATTTTACCACAAAATATAGCGATGGTTTGGCTGACTTTATAGCTCCGGCTAAACTCGATAAAACAGTTTATAGAAAAATTCAGGATACGGCTTTAGCTGCCCATTATGCTTTAGGCTGCAAACATTTTTCGCGGGTTGATATACGCTTAGGCTGCGATAGCGTACCTTTTGTTTTAGAGGTAAATTCCATACCTGGCTTGACCACCCACAGCCTTTTGCCGCTTTCAGCTAAATGCTGCGGGATAGACTTCGACGAATTAATAATCAATATGGCACAACTCGCTTTAAATGAGAAAAATTTTAAGAAAATTAGAAAAAATTAGATCCGGACTCACGCCTAAACGCCTAGGAATAGGAGCGCTTTGTATTCTGCTTCTCGCTGTTATTATTTATTCCGGTTCTTTGATATACCATTCGGGATTTTTCAGGGTTACCAGAATAAGTTCCAATGTGCCTATTGAGCCCGCTCTTAAAAATTACATATTTAATAAATCATTATTTAAGCTGGATATCAAAAAAATTTACGCTTTTCTTCCCAGAAGGCACCCGGAATATAAAAGCATTCAGGTTATAAAAGAATTTCCTTCTTTGCTGAGAATAAACGTAACCCAGCGTAAGCCTTTTGCAGAGCTTTATCTTAAGAATTTTTATATTTTGGATAGAGAAGGTGTTGTTGTAGACGTAAGCGGTCCGTCTAATCCGCCGCAAATGGTAATTATCGAAATGGGCCAGGCTGATATCAGCCTGGCAAAGGGCATGCGTATTACCGATAAACGGTTAGAGCTTGCTTTTAAATTGATTGAAGTCATAAAGACTAGAAAATTTCTTAATAAATTTTCTATAAAGAGTATAAATGTGGCATTTCCTGAAAGCACCTTTTTTTTGGCCAACGATACGCGTATAGTTATAGGCAATAACGATTTCGAAAGGAAACTTTACATATTAGAAAATCTTTTAAATGAAAAACTTGCCGGCAGTATTGATTCGATTGAATATATAGACTTAAGATACAAAAAAGGATATGTAGGTTATAAAAAATGAAGGGTTTTTGCGGTATTGACATAGATAGTGATAAAACATATATTGCTTTTGCCAAAAGGCTGCACCATGAGCTTAAGTTTATAGAAGAGGCGGAGCTTGAGGCGCCGTTTTCTGCCGTAAATTTTTTACAATTCCTTCAAGAAGCGAGTTCCAACATAAATCATAAAATATGCGAGAAAGAAAAGCAGCTATCGCTGAATGTTGAAAAAATATACATTAATTTACCTGCTGCCCTTTCACAGAAGGGTGAATTTAGCGCAACTATACCACTAAAGAAACGAAAAAAAATTACAGCCGCAGATATAATATTTGCAAGGAAATATCTTCAGGACACATATCTTGACTGGGATGATTTTTGTATCCATAATTTTGTTTTAGGTTATGAGGCAGAAGGCAAAATCTATGCATACCCGCCTCTTGGTATTATTGCAAAAAAAATAAAATTAAATTCATGCCTCATTTGGGTTAAGGACAAATTTTATAAAGATACCGAAACGATATTTTCCAATTTAGAAAGAAATTTCGCGGGATTTATTTCTCCTTTTGCAAGCATTGCAGGAGGCATATTCACGCATCCAAAAGACATGGAAGATTCGTGTGCAATTATCGATATTGCTTATGACAAAACTTTTATCCTGGTATTCAAAAATAAGCGCATTTCCTACATCAAGGAATCTGATTTTGGCCTTAAAAAGATTTGTGATGAATTAGAGAAAAAAATTATCCTTCCGGCAGCCTTGGCTAAGGAGGTATTTAACCGCTATATTTCTTTCAAGGAATTGTCGCACTTAAAGGAAGTTAGCATAAAAACAGGCAATAACTATATAAATTTAAGCACCCAGGCTGCCAACACTTTTGTAAAAGAATATATAAAAAATGAGCTTACGGTTATGGTTTTGGCTGTGAAAGAAGCTCTTACCGCGGAATCAACTGTTTATGTCTGCGGCAGGTTGAATATAAAAGAAGGTTTTTGTGATTTTCTCAAAAGCTTTCTGGCCTATAATGTAAAATTGGGCGATATCAAAGAGGTTGCATCCAAATCCTTCGGCGCCTTAAACTACGGAATGTCCAAATTTTTGGAGGAGGGTGCGTTACGGAAGGATTCATTTGTAAACCGCATTATCAACACATATAAAGAATATTTTTGATGGATAATGAAAGAAAAATAGCCTTAGACAATTTTTTTAAAAGTTTACGTATAACTCTCAATAATTGTTCCATATACTTCAAAGAACACCCGCTTTTTGTAAAGTCGATAGAAAAACTACACACAGATACGCTGGCGGTTCTTAGCTTTCTAGACCCGCTAGCTTTAGGCATTACCCCAAATTCATTGTCTGTTTCAGGCGAGTATTTTGAAAAAGAATCGCTCTATACAGACCTAGCTACTTTTTTACACCGGAGAAAAATAAAAAATATAGAAATAAGGAGAAACATAACTGTTTCTGACGTGGCTATTTTTGTAACATCTTTAAGCCTGCCGGTGCTTGATATTTTTAAAGAAGGCGGACTTGCTTATCTTTTGGAAAAACAGGCCGTTACCAGCGTTACGATTGAGGAGCTGGATTATTCTTCGCTTTTGCGCACTGAAGGGCAGGAACAAAAAGATGTATGGGCTTATTTGCTGAAGCGTGCGGTTAAGGAAAAAAATGAGGAGCAGATAAAGAATATCGTCGAAAATTTTGATGCGACGTTAGAAAAAATTGCAATAACTGATTTCTCCGAAAACGAAAACCTAAGGACATCTGTTGCAAAATTCCTAAACTTTCTAAAAACACAAGAAGAACAAAATTTCAACAAATGCGCAAGAGTTTTGATAAGGGCAGTTTCAAATAGTAAGGCTTATACAGGCAAAGACAAAATGAAACAGCTCGCATTCCTCGCTGACAGCTTAACGCCGCAGGAGATTACGGATATATTATGCCAGGAAGTAAGTTCGCAGGATGCATTTAACGTAAAAAGCATCGAATTATTTTCTTCATTGCTGGACCGGTCGCAGAACGAGTCAGTTGCGTCGGCTCTGGCACAGCGAATCAAGAAAGAATCAGGATACAATACTACAACAGTTAAAAAAACGAAAGAATTGCTGGCTTCCCTTGAAGAGTCTTCTGTCAAGATGATTTACCAATATGCGCTTGGTTCACTTATTATGGATATGGGGCTTGCGGGGAGCCTTTCATTTGACAGCGAGCAAATGAAAAAAAATTATCGGACAATGCTGCTTAATTTATTTGCCGAAGAAAGAATAACCTTAGGTTTATTGCAGATTGCTGAAAGGATTTATGCTGAATTGGACAAAGTGTTTAACGATAAAGACACTATTTTTGTGCATGATTTTTTTACGTTGATAGCAAAAAAAATTGATTCCGGCAGCGGAATCAGGAATATTCTTGAAGAAATAAAAGTTAAGACAGATAGAAAGCTCGAAGAGGCGTTATTGTTGCAGAAAATAGACGTCGACAGCGTAATCGGTTTACTTTCGAAAACTACTTTCGACAAAAATTTTTATTTAAATAAAATATTTATCGAAAAAGATATAAATTATAACCTTTTTAGCCTATATTTTAATTTTTTCCCGCGTGACATAAGCGAATTTTATAGAGAAATAAAAATAAATAGCTCGGATATTAATTTTATAAAAAAAATTATAGAAGTCCTGAAAAACAAAGACTCGAAAATAACATGCGACATTCTCGAAAGCATTTTTTATACAGCAAGCCGTTTCCTTAAGATGGAGATATTACAAATACTACAGAATTTTTCTAATTACAATGTAAATTTTATTCTATCAATTTTATTAGAAGTGGAATTGCCGGTTAAGCGGCAAGCTATGAGCGTGGTAATGAAAAATAATTTATTGCGGCAAAAAGCAGCCGGCGTGCTTTTGTCAATTCCTAACCGTTTCGGGCTAAAAAACAAAATCATAAATGAAAATATAAATATGATAGGAGAGTTTAGGCTTATTGAGGCCAGGGCCGGCTTAGAAAATATTTCTAAACTAAAAGC
>JAQVOZ010000059.1 GCA_028702365.1 Candidatus Omnitrophota bacterium
GATTGTGTCTGCCATTAAGTTTTAAGTTTTGCGTAATTTTGTAAAGTTTAAGGAAAGAGAGTCGGGTTATTTTTTATTGCAGTGTTTGCTATTCGGACAATCACAGGATTTGTTTTTTTTGTAATCCGTGACATAGAAACCGCTCCCTTTAAAAATCAGGCCGCTGCCTGCGCCTATCTTCTTTTTGCTTACGGCTTTACATTTGGGGCATTCTATCTTTTTCTGTTCGCTTATTTTGTGAAAAGCCTCAAAATGATGTCCGCACTTGGTGCATTCATAATCATATGTAGGCATGGTAAAAACCTCCCTGATATTATATACGCAAAGCTGCAAGTTGCAAGCTTAAACACTGATTATCACGAATTAAAAACGAATTTACACAAACAGGAAACATATTTATTCGCGGTAATTCGTCAAAAATTCGTGGTTATTCGTGTTTTTAGGATTCGCCCCGTTCTTTCGCTATTTCAAGCAAAACGTTTCTCTCGTTAGCAGAAACCCGTTTTGGTATTTCTATTTCAACTTCAACCAATTCATCCCCTACTCTTTTGGTACGAAGGTTAGCTATGCCTTTTCCTCTGAGCCTAAAAACTGCATTTGGCTGGGTGCCGGCAGGAATATTCATTTTGACATTACCCGATAAAGACGGCACTTCTATTTCTGCGCCAAGTATAGCTTTAAATACGCTTATTTTTACCTTACACCTTACATCGTCACCCTGCCTTTGAAAAAGAATGTGCGGCTTTACTGCTATATGCAGGTATAAATCTCCGTATCCGCCTTCGCCGAAGTTCCCCTCACCCTTTAGGCGAAGAACTGAACCATCATCTACTCCCTGCGGTATTGTTACTTTGACCTGCTTCTTAGTTTTGAGCCTGCCTTGGCCGGAACATTTAGAGCACCGGTTTTTAAAAATTACGCCTTCCCCGCGGCAATTGGGGCAAGTTTGCGTGAAACTTATAAATCCCATACCGCTGGACACTACGCCTCTGCCGCGGCAAACGTTGCAAGTTTCTTTTTTCGAACCAGGCTGAGCACCGCTTCCATTACACTGTGAACAATTTTCGAAGTGATAGAAAGAAATTTCTTTCTCTGCTCCAAAAGCAGCCTCTTCAAGCGTCACCGACATTTCCAGCTGTACGTCTTCACCGTGGCGCCTGCGACTTTGACCCTGACGGCTGGAAGACCCAAAAACATCGAAACCAAGATCAGAGAAAAATTCTTCAAAAACACTGCTAAAATCTCCCTGGGCACCTCCGGCCTGACGGCCTCTAAAAATATCGGAAAAATCGGCGTTTTTGAAAATATCTTCAGTAGAATAACGCGAATCGACACCCGCATGACCATACTGGTCATAAAGTTGTTTTTTGCTGGGATCGCTTAATACACCATAAGCTTCAGAAAGTTCTTTAAACTTTTCTTCGGCTTCTTTCTTTTTTTCAGGAGCAACCCTGTCAGGGTGATATTGCATAACCAACTGCCGGTATGCCCGTTTTATGTCTTCAACGGAAGCAGTTTTCTTGACACCCAAAATTTCGTAATAATCTCTTTGCGTACTCATTTTTCAGTTGTCAGATATCAGCTTTCTCAACCAACAGGTTGACCCGCTTAAATGTTTTTATAAGGTGGCGAGGCTGTCAGCTGCCAAGAGCTGACGCCTCTTCCCTGCCGGCAGGCAGGGAAGGCTGATAGCTTATTTTTTGTCTTCTTCCTTAAAATCAGCGTCAATAATATCCTCTTTCTTCTCCGGCTCCGGGCCTTCCTGGCTTGGGCCTGATTGAGGACCGGCCTGAGGGCCTGCTTCAGTTTTAGCTTTTCCTTGCTCTTGCTGTTTTTGAGATGCATTCTTATAGATTTCCTCAGCAAGCTTATGCGCCGCTTTGGTTAAATCTTCCATGCTCTTCTTAATCATATTTATGTTTTTATCTTTGACCGCTGTTTTCAAATCATTGATCCTTGCTTCGATATTAGCACGTTCCTCTTGCGAAATTTTATCACCGTAGTCTTTCAATGATTTCTCTGTTGCGTAAATCAGCTGGTCTGCCTGATTTACTGTTTCTACTTCTTCTTTCTTTTTCGCATCTTCAGCTGCAAATTTCTCTGCGTCATGGACCATTTTATCTATCTCTTCTTTGGAAAGTTTCTTGGGGGCAGTGATACGTATGGACTGCTCTTTCCCGGTGCCTAAATCTTTGGCTGAAACATGCACTATTCCGTTTGCATCTATATCGAATGCAACTTCGACTTGGGGAACGCCACGGGGCGCAGATGGAATGCCTACCAAATCAAACCTGCCAAGCTCAACATTGCCCTCTGCATCAGCTATAGTACGTTCACCTTGGATTACGCGTATGGTAACCGCAGTCTGGTTATCGGCCGCGGTTGAAAAAATCTGCGCTTTTCGCGTAGGTATGGTTGTATTTCTTTCTATAAGCTTGGTATTTACTCCGCCTAAGGTTTCAATACCTAAGGAAAGCGGCGTAACATCCAAAAGCAGTACATCTTTCACATCGCCCTTAATAATTGCCGCCTGCACAGCTGCCCCCAGCGCAACGCATTCCATGGGGTCTACACCGCGTTCGATTTTCTTACCGAAATAATCTTCTACGAATTTCTGGACTATCGGCATTCTTGTGGGCCCGCCGACCATAATAATCTTATCTATTGATGTTTTATCGCTAAAGGACACTCCTTCCTTTTCAAAAGCGGCTTTTGCATCCTTTAAAGCCTGTTCTAGTGGCCCGCGGCAACGCTCAACAATTGGGCCTACCAATTCTTCGATTTTTGCGCGGTTGATTGACATTGTAAGATGTTTGGGGCCGCTGCTATCTGCAGTAATAAAGGGGAGATTTATATCGGTTGTAAGAGTGCTTGAAAGCTCTACCTTTGCTTTTTCAGCAGCTTCCCTTACTCTCTGTGTTGCCATTTTGTCATTACGTAAATCAATGCCGGTTTCGCGCTTAAACTGATTAACAATGTAATCAACTATAACGTTATCCATATCTGTTCCGCCAAGCTGGGTATCGCCGCTTGTTGCCATTACTTTAAATCCGCCTTCTTTCCACATTTCCATAATAGTAACGTCAAGCGTTCCACCGCCAAAATCAAAAACCATGATTTTTAATTCTTTTCCCGCTTTTTCAAGGCCGTATGCAAGGCATGCCGCAGTTGGCTCGTTAATAACCCTAAGCACCTTAAGCCCCGCTATCTCGCCTGCATCTTTTGTTGCTGTTCTTTGGTTGTCATCAAAATATGCCGGACAGGTAATAACTACCTCTTCAACTTTATCTCCAAGGTAGCTTTCCGCGTCCTGTTTAATTTTTTGTAAAATAAAAGCTGAAATCTGCTGGGGAGTATATTCTTTGCCGAATACGTTAAATTTATAATCTGTTCCCATTTTACGTTTTGCAGCAAAAATAGTTCCTTCCGGGTTTATCGCAGCCTGGCGCCTGGCAGGTTCACCTACAAGCTTCTGGCCGTCTTTTGTAAATGCAACAAAGGAAGGAAAAGCTTTTCCGCTGGCTACCCCAGCTCCTTCCGCTGAAGGAATAATTACCGGCCTGTCCCCTTCCATTACTGCTGCCGCTGAATTAGAAGTTCCTAAATCTATACCAATTACCTTAGCCATAACACACCTCCTATGCGCTATCGTTATTTTGAGAATTGTTATTTTTTATTTTCTCTTCCTCTTTTTTCTCTTCTTTATTTTCTATGTTCTGCTTCTCAACGCCCACAATTACTTTCGAAGGACGCAGAACTTTATCCTCAAGCATATAGCCTTTCTGAACCTCTTCTAAAACAATGGGTTTATCTGTTTTGTCGTCAACCTCTTTAGTCGCAACTATTTCATGCAAATGCGGATCAAAAAATCTGCCGACACTCTCAATCGGCATAAGGCCTCTTTTTTTAAGCAAATTTAAAAAATTATTATAGGCCATCTCAAGGCCCTTTATAATTTCTTCTATATTGCCGTGTTCTTTTACCATTTTTAATGCCTGCTCTGACTCATCAAGCACTATCAGGAGGTCGCGGATCAAAGAAGAAGTGGAAAATTTTATTAATTCTTCTTTCTCCCTGTCCCAGCGTTTTCTGGCATTGGTAAAATCAGCGCAGGTTCGCATATATTTTTCCCAAAGAGCATTGTAATCCTCTTTCTTTTCTTTGCCTTCGCATTCCGGGCAACAAGGTTCTTCTTTTTCTTCTTCCCTTATCGGCTCTTCTTTATGATTTTTATTATTTTTTCCTTTTTCGTTGTTCATAAAGTATCTTCAATAACTGTCTCAAGCTGGCATTTGATGGATTGTAAACAGGAAACAGCCCTTACATAATCCATTCTCATCGGGCCAAGGAGCGCCAGCGAATAAGAAACTTTTTTCTCTCCTGAACCGGACACAACAAGCGAACAGTCAGATATCTCATCAAAACCTATTTCATCGCCAACCAGGATTTTCACCTGTTCATCAAAATAATTAAGCATCAATTCCTGTATTTGGTTTAATTTTACTTCAAGAGCGTAAAAAACGCTTTTAAGCCGCCTCATATCTTCGAACTCAGGTTGCTCAAGAATAAAACGTGCTCCTCTAAAAAATAATTTATGCCCTTCGCCTGATATTGCCAGAAATGACGCATAACCGCTTTTTGTTGCCAGAATATCTAGCGCGTTATTTATAATTTGGCTGTTATCGGAAATTGTATGGTATAGCTCAACCTCTATCGGGTAGTTCTTTACCATCTCTTCTTTCTTGAGACATTCTACATATTGCTTAAAGCCTTTTGTTGTAGGAACCCTGCCTGACGATGTATGAATATGAGAAAGAAATCCTTTCTTTTCCAGGGTTTCCATAACATTTCTTATGGTAGCTGAAGAATAAGGAAGATTATATTTTTCGCAAAGATGGGTAGAGCTTACTGGCTTAGTTTCCTTTATATAGGCCTCAACCACCAAATTCAAAATTTCCAATTCTCTTTCGCGGGTATCTACTGCTTTTGCCATAAAATATTCTAATTACCACGAATCAGGCGACAAATCCTCACGAACAAATTGCTTCCATTTATAGACATTCGTCTCTAATTCGTGTTTTAGCACTCTAAGCTTAAGAGTGCCAAAGATATTAACATACAAATATTTAACAGTCAAGAAACACTTTAGCTGTAAATTTCTGGAGCCCGCCCGGACATATTCCCGTTTTAGTCGGGCGACGTCCCACTCCGATACTGGTGGTGCTTTGCACCACCAGTCCACGGGCACGCCTTCGGCAGTCCGTGGCATTCCAGGAAAGGGATTGGCTACAAAACTTGCGGCCCTTCCGGCAGCTCTTTTGGAGAGCCTGGCTTTTTTTGTAGATGTTTTTCGACTTTATATTTAAGTTTATCAAGCTGTTTGCTAAGCGCAGAAAATGTACTGTTTATGGCGCTTGAAGCGCGTTTGTCTTTCTCGCCAGCCCTTAAAACATGCTGCGGCAGATAAATATGGGCGCTGCAGGTATATTCTTCCCTGTGCGGGCTTTTTTCAATATGCACAGCCACGTGTATCGGATCATCCTTACGAAACATATGCACCCTTCTTTCTATCTTTTCAAGGTCTTTGTCTAATACGTTATCAAGAAATTCGCTCTTTTCTAAATTCTTATAAGAAACATCAACGCGCATTGAACCTCCTTAATTTTTTGCCTCGGGCGAAAAATTAACCTCGAAGCGCTTCTCGTAGATTTTTCTAACAAGAAAAATTTACGAGATATGCAGGCGCAAGGGGTCAATTTCTATTTTTTGAATACGACTTCCCTGCCCTTTACGTCTATTGTAATTTTATCGCCCTCCTTGAATTCGCCCTGTATAATTTTTAAACTTAAAGGGTCAATTATGAGCTTTTGTATGGTTCGTTTCAAAGGCCTTGCCCCATATTCCGGGCTAAAACCCTTATCTGCTAAAAATTCACGGCAAGAAACAGTTAATTCTATCTCTATTTTTTTATCTTTCAATCTTTCTTTTAAAACATCCCTCTGTATATCAACTATTTTCCTTATCGCTTCCAAATCAAGCCGGTTAAAAATTATTATTTCATCGAGGCGGTTTATGAATTCCGGTTTGAAATATTTCTTGATTTCAAATTTCATCTTCTCTTCCAGGCCTTTTATGTTTACAGTTAAATCGTTGAAGTATTCGCTTCCTATGTTGGAAGTAAGAATAATTACCGTATTTTTAAAATTTACAGTTCTCCCTTGCGAGTCAGTGAGCCGGCCATCATCAAGAATTTGCAGTAAAACATTAAAAACATCCGGATGCGCTTTTTCAATCTCGTCAAAGAGCACAACCGAATATGGTTTACGCCTCACCTGTTCACTGAGCTGCCCGCCTTCTTCATATCCGACATAACCCGGAGGCGCACCTACTAGTCGCGAAACAGAAAATTTCTCCATGTATTCGCTCATGTCTATGCGAATAAAATTATGCTCGCTGTTAAACAAAAACCAGGCAAGCGTTTTGGCAAGTTCGGTCTTACCGACTCCCGTAGGGCCCAGGAATAAAAATGAACCGAGCGGCTTGTTAGGCTCGGCAAGCCCTGAACGCGCCCGCCTTATGCAATTTGAAATAAGTTCAATCGCCTTATTCTGTCCTACAACTTTCTTTTCAAGCTCTTCTTCCATCCTGACGAGCTTTTTAATTTCCTCTTCCATAAGGCTGGATACGGGTATGCCTGTCCAGCGGCTGACAACCTCTGCAACATCTTCTTCATCAACCTCTTCCTTAAGCATTTTTTCTTTTTTCTGAAACGCAATCAGCTCCGTGTTTAAATCCTCCAGCTCTTCCGATAGCTTTGGAATTTTACCGTATCTTATTTCTGCAACCTTATCCAACAAAACCTGTTTTTGCAATTCCGCTGACTTGAGTTTCAGGCTTTCTATTTCTTCCTTGATATTTCTTATTTTTGTAATCAATTCTTTTTCTTTTTGCCAATGTTTCTTAAGTGCGGCGAGCTCTTTACTTAAATTTTCTATTTCTTTTTCGACTTTTTTAAGCTTGTCTTTTACCGCTTCTTCTTTTTCTTTCATTAAAGCCTGTTTTTCTATCTCAAGCTCTGTTATTCTTCTTTCAAGTTTATCTATTTCTTCAGGCTTACTGTCTATTTCGATACGCAGCTTAGAGGCAGCTTCGTCTATCAAGTCTATTGCCTTATCCGGCAAAAATCTTTCGGTTATGTAGCGGCTTGATAAAACGCTGGCTGCGACAAGAGCGGAATCTTTCAGGCGTATTCCGTGATGAACCTCGTATTTTTCTTTTAATCCCCGCAAAATAGAAATAGTCTGCTCAACGCTGGGCTCACCCACATAAACCTGCTGGAATCTTCTCTCGAGCGCGGCGTCTTTTTCGATATATTTTCTATACTCATCAAGAGTGGTAGCGCCAATACAACGTAATACTCCTTTCGCTAAGGCAGGCTTAAGCATATTGGCAGCGCTCAGCGCTCCTTCAGCTGCACCTGCCCCAACTAGAGTATGCAGTTCATCTATAAAAAGTATTATTTCTCCTTCTTTTTGCTCTATTTCTTTTAAAACAGCTTTGAGGCGCTCTTCGAATTCTCCGCGGAACTTAGTGCCT